>ONYN01000320.1 GCA_900322085.1 uncultured Eubacteriales bacterium
TAGTTGCTGGTGTTGGTGATGACGTCATACATATCGAAGTAATGGGTGGAAAGGCCGATGCCGGAAGCCATATTACACGCCTTCCAGTAATCCTGGTAGCTAGGAACCACTTCCTCGCAGATAATCGGCATATTGACCACATTGCTCTTGGCGAAGCCCAGGGGCGCCTGATAGTCGCTGCTTTCCTCGGGGACATCGAGCTTGCTGACATAGACGGAAACCTTTCTGAGCTTGCCAAGCATATTGTTCTGCAGCGACTGGGAAATGCTGGAGGAATACTTATAGGTAAGCAGGTTGTAGCTGCCCATGTTGAACCTGAACTGGTTGAAGCTGGTGTCGAGTGCCTTGGATTCCAGCTCCTTGTCCGTGTGGATATCCGGGTGGTATCCGCCGAAGCCGAATTCGCAGCCGTACTTGCTGAACTGCTTCTTGAAGTAGGACAGCGTGGAAGCATTGAAATTGGTGGATTCGCTCGCCGCGTCGGTAAGGTACGCGTAGTACAGTCCGGTGAACCGGATATCGGAATCCTTCATCATGGTAACCAGGTTCGGCCAGACCTGATCCTTGATGAACGCCTGGGAATCTCTGTTGTAGAATCTCATCATGGCGTCGCCGTTTTCATAGCTGATGAAGGGGAAGCTGTCGATGTAATACACCTTGGCGTTCACGATGGGATAGGCATAGTCCGGCTCCATGCCGCAGAGAACGGCGGTACACAGACCCATGCCGTAGCTGTGCTGAAGGAAGTCCGCGTTCAGCACGAAGATCTGGCCGTCGCCGTAGACCGTTCTCCACAGCAGCGGCACCATGGTGCTCTGATCCCTGTTGGGATCGTGGGAATATTCAAAGATGTACTTGCGGCAGGTGGCGTCGACTCTGATATCCTCCACGGTCAGCGGATAGTCGTTGCAGACGATATCGCCCTTCTGGGCAAAGAGTCCTTCAAACGCCTGGAAGCCCGCGATGTTCGCCTGACCCGTTCTGGAAACGATGCCGAGTGCTTCGCAGTAGAGGTCGTAATTATCCGAGCCTTCCTGCGGGACGGCCGCAAAGAAGATATTGGTGCCGTGCTTGACGGCATTCATCATCAGGATCATATCGCCGAGCGAGTTGAGGTCGGGGGTAGTGACGATGACCGCCTTGATGCCCTTGAAGTCGTTGGTATTGAGGGTATAGGAATTAGCGGAAACCTTGTAACCCTTTTTTGCGTACTCAAGCGACCGTTTGACGTTCTCGCAGATAACCGTATCGTTTCCCGTGACGATAAGGTATTCCTTATCGAGCTTTTCCGGGTCGGCAATATGAGCCGACGAGTCGAACTTGTCGGTAATATCATTATTGCTGGAGGCGGAATCCGTGATGTAGTTCATCGATATCACAAGAAATATGGCAAGCATAAATACAAATGACAGCGACATAACAACGTATTCACTTCTTTTTAACATAGACAGAGCTCCTATCTTTGATAAAATATTGATGAATTAGTCGGGCCGGGGCGCAATTCACCTATCGTTAATATTATAGCACTAAAAAATTCTCAGTCAACTATTAATTTTATATAAATTATGTATAGGGAAGATTGAAGCAGATATGACCAAGGTTTGAATTATTTGATAACAGTAAAATTCGCAAAAAAATCCTCCGTCAAAAAGGCGGAGGATTTTTGCTATTATGAACGATTTTTTAACCAAGAATTGTCCGCTTGCCACAAATAAAATGAACAAACTGTAAACAATCAGGGCTATCCGAAGCGGATTTTCACTTGATTTCACCGCCGGCATACCCCTTCCGGCGGGGTGGCGAAACAGGTATTTGGCATTTTGCATATTTTTAAGGTTTAAATTTCGTCACGGAGAAGCCGCCGAAGCTCACGCTTTTTTCCATGTTCTGGGCATAAAGGCAATCAGCACAGGGAATATCTCCAGTCGTCCGGCCAGCATATCAAAAATCAGAACGAATTTCGACAGCGGGGTGAATTCCGAAAAGTTGCCGTAGGGGCCGATTGCGCCGAGACCGGGGCCCATATTGTTGAGAGCCGTGAGAGCCGCGGAAAAGGACACGTCAAAGCCGTATTTGTCCATCGAGATGAAAAGCGTGGACACAAGAAGGATCACCATATATATAATGAAAAAGGAGCCCTGCGTCATGATCTGTTCGCTGTCCACCGACTGTCCTTCCAGCTTGACGGTCGCCACCACCTTGGGATTGAGCTGGCGGCGCATTTCCCTGAGTCCCGACCGGAGAAGGATAATGACACGGGCGACCTTCAGACCGCCGCCGGTGGAGCCGGCGCACGCGCCGCAGAACATCAGCAGGATCAGAATGGTCTGCGAGAAACCCGGCCACTGGGTGAAATCGGAATTGCCGAAGCCGGTGGAACTGGAGAGCGAAGCCACGGTAAATCCGGCATATCTCAGCGCCTTGGAGAAGGAATGATACATCGGGGCGATGTTGCATGTGATCATGAGGGTGCTGACAACGTAAATCGCAAAAAACACCTTCACCTCCA
>ONYN01000319.1 GCA_900322085.1 uncultured Eubacteriales bacterium
ATGCTTTTGTGTAATTGTTGAAAAGCCAAGTTATCTAATTTCACAATAATTGCATTAATTATCCGAATTTGTAACTTTTTAGTTGTAACAACTGTCTGTAACCTCTCTATTTCAGTGATCGGTTTGTGATTATATTGTGTTAATTATTTATAATATATATTTTATTCTTATAAAAAGACTAAAATACGTATTATAAAATTGAAAAACAGCAATAATAACATAATCCGTCAAATAATCCTTGTAATTTACTGTAAATAGTTATATAATATTTACAAATATCTTCTTTAAGGAGTTGACTCAAAATGACTAAGTCAAAAACCGGTACAAAAAACATCCGCTTTATGAGAGCGGCCATCCGTTCGTGCGCGGCGCTCGTAACAGCGCTGGCGCTGTTCTCGGCCGTCGGTTGCGATGCACTGACGAAAACCGGGGATAAGGAAAAGCAGGAGCAGTTGAAAGCAATCACTCTGAGCTTTGAGGATAAGAACGCCATCGGGGAGCTTTTGTGGTGCATTTGCAGTTGCAATTACGACAGCGGCAACCCGAAGCAGGAAGGTATGGCAGTTTACCTCACAACGCATCTTCATGTAGGGCTGATACACTCTCTGGCATATCCTACGTCCCAAAAGATGAAATTTTACAGTCCGTATGACGACAGCAATAAATTCAAGAAGGATCCGCTCAAAGCATTCGACTTCAGCGATTCCGCGGAATTTACCTTATACGGCTACGCTAAATACAAGGGCAGCGACGTGGACTGGATTCTGAAAAATATTATGAACGTCGAATCCACCCACCCTGCCAAGCCCACAGTTTTTTATGAAGAAGAGGATGTCGGCTATGACGTTGCGGGGCTGCGATATTACTATTATAAAGGATATTACTATGTGGAATGCTCCGGTATGGGTGATGATTTCGGAAAAAGGATCATGTTTGACAGAGTTGTTTCGGATGGCAGTTACTACCACATACAGTACAGATACACGAGCAGCATACTGCTGGAATCGGGAAAAGTCTATCCTGACGCCTTAACCACCGCGTACGCCACCCTGAAAAAAAACACCGTTGACGACGAGGAATACTGGTCTGTCGTCAAAATGAGCGACAAGCCGTATTTTGATTTCAGCACCTATTACGACGGAGATCCGAACCAAAAATGGCGCAAGCTATATGTGAAAGAGATCAAGAAATTGAATAAAGAATACGAATCCGACACCGAATGCGCCATTGCCTACATCAACGACGACGACATTCCGGAATTGATCATTGACACAACCATCATGGCCGGCGGCGGAGAGGTCTGCACGGTTTACAATGATAAGATGTCTGTACTGCCTGTTTGGTGCTATGGGGTTTCCTATTTGGACCGTCAGAATATTCTCCTGAACAGAGGAGGGCGCATGGAAGACTATTTCGACGACTTATATCACATTGATAAAGGCAAGTTTGTTGAAACCGCGAAAGGAGAATACGGATTGTACGACGAATCCTATTACGACGACGAAAACTTTGACTGGGAACATGCCGAGGATTATTTCACCTACAAATGGAACGCGAAGGAAGTGACAAAGGCGCAATATAAAAAATCTCTTAAAAAAATCTACGATAAATCTTCCGCGATAAATCCTTATAAGAACTCTTATTCCGCTTCTTTCATGATCTCCATGCTGAATAACGATTTCTACGACTACTATCCTGTCACGAGCGATCCGACAGAGGATGAATAATATATGAAAAGAATCAGCTTCATTATCAGGCTCACAGCCATTCTGCTATTGCTGACCATTCTGCCGTCATCGCTCGCATCATGCAGCCGCGACGACGGCACGGACAAGGCCATAAGCTACTCACTGACCGACGAGCCGAAAAATCTTGACCCGCAAATGGCGTCCGACAACAATTCTCTGCTTGTTATACGCAATTTATTTGAAGGGCTGACCCGCTATGACCAGAACGGCAGCATCATTCCCGGCGTGGCGGAAAACTGGAGCGCAAGCCCTGACTACACCGAGTATACCTTTCACCTGCGGAAGAACGCGGTATGGTCGGATGAGGAACACACTCCCGTCACCGCGCACGACTTCGTATTCGCCTGGCGCAGAGCGCTTGACCCCGATACAAAATCCACCACCTGCTCTGCGCTGTTCCCTATCAAGAATGCCCGTGCGGTCAACAGCGGCGAAATGAAACCGGAATCTCTCGGCGTCACCGTCATCGACGACTACACGCTGAAGGTTTCCATGGAATACTCCTACGCCGAATTCGTATTGCAGACGCCCAACGCCGTTTTCATGCCCTGCAACGAGGCGTTCTTCCTCACGACA
>ONYN01000317.1 GCA_900322085.1 uncultured Eubacteriales bacterium
AGGGTGAGATAGAGTATAACGATAGGCGTGATGGTGATCACCATGCTCGCCATGATCGCGCCCCATTCCACCTGACCATAGCCGCCCTGGAAGTACTGAATGACGATCGGAACCGTCTTGTACAGTCTGATTTTAAGTACCAGATAGGGCAGGAGGTAGTCGTTCCAGATCCACATGGTTTCCAGAATGCCGACCGAGATAATCGTGGGCTTCATAATGGGAAGCACCACACTGAAGAAGGTCTTGATGGGACCGCAGCCGTCGATCATAGCGGCTTCCTCTATCTCAAGAGGTACCGACTTCAGGAAGTTGGTGAACATGAAGAGCGCCGTACCCGCACCGAATCCCAGATAAACAATCGGAATGAGGAAAGGCGTGTTGAGACCGAGGGTATCCGTGACCTTGGAGAGCGGGAACATGATCATCTGGAAGGGAACGATCATGGAGAAAAGACACAGATAATAGAAGGTTTTTGTGTACCATGTATCAACTCTGATCACAAAGTAGGCGCACATGGAGGTACAGAGGAGAATCAGAGCAACCGACAGAATGGTGATAATCAGGCTGTTGACCATCGCGGATATGAAGTCCATCTGTGTATTGACCGCCTGATCATAGTTGTCAAGACCAACAAATGATTGTTCATTCGGAAGATTGAAAGGATCACTTCCGATTGACAGTTTGTTTTTGAAGGAATTGATCAGCACCATTACCAGCGGATAAATCCAGAAGACGCTAATAATGGAAAATACCACAGTAAAGATAATGTCGCTTGGCTTACGCTTTACCTTAATCTCATCAGCCGATTTGATTTTAGTTGACTTATCCGCCATATCAGTTTGCCTCCTTACTTTGGGTTGCTTTAAGCTGGATAATGGCTATCGCACCGACCAGCAGGAAGAAAAGGACTGCCTTCGCCTGACCTACGCCCTTCCAGCCAACACGGCTGTAGAAGGTATTGTAGATGTTAAGAGCAAGCATTTCTGAATTGTGATTAAGTCCGCCGCCGGTCAAAGTCAGGTTCTGATCAAACAGCTTGAAGCCATTGGTGAGCGTAAGAAATGTGCACATGCTGATAGAAGGCATGACAAGCGGAATAGTAATTTTGAAAAGAATCTGTTTGCCGTTGGCTCCATCGATCTTTGCGGCTTCCTTGAGGTCATCGGAAACGCCTTGCAATCCTGCGACATAAATAATCATCATATAACCGACCTGCTGCCAGATCATAAGAATCAGCAGTCCGATAAAGCCGTTTACGCCGGTGGTTGTAAGAGTTTCTCTGAAAGCAATGAGAACGCCGTTGAGCAGGATCTTCCATATAGTACCAAGCAAAACACCGCCCAGCAGGTTGGGCATGAAGAAGACGGTACGGAAAATATTGGTTCCGCCAAAGTTCTTGGTGAGAAGGACAGCCACCATGAATGCGATGACATTGATTGCAATGGTGGAGATAATTGCGAAGAGCGCAGTGAACCAGAAGGAATTGGCAACAATTGTTCCTTCGTTCGCCGTGAAAATCTGGGCATAATTGTCAAGTCCAATCCATTCCATGTCTTTTAATGTGTTGAATTTGCAGAAAGACATATAGATGCCCATTCCAAACGGTACTACAAAGCCAATCATAAACGCAAGTAAGGTAGGCAGCAAAAACAGACAGAAATACAATGGATTTTTTTTCATTATTTTTTCCATAAAGAACCCCTTTCATTTATGGAGATGGAGGGCAGTGTCAAGTTGCCAATATCTTTAAACAAAGAAAGGTGAACGGGCAAGCAAATGCCGTTCACCCTTCCATAAGGTTTAAATTACGAAATTAACGCAGATACACTTCATGAGTGTAAAATCAAACACATCACAAGTACATTACGTATGTTTCAGCAAATCAATTCAGTAATTAGCCGAGCTTATCGTATTCGGTCTTCCAACCGTCAACAAACGCAACCTTTACATTATCCCATGTAGCATCGCCGGGATTAGCGGCATAAGCAGTCAGAGCAGAGCCGAGATCGTCTTTCCACTGCTTACCGGGGATGGTAACGAGATCCCAAGTAACAGTTGTCTTGCCAGCCGCTACCATTTCAGTTGCAACCTTCTCAAAGAGATTGGTGCAGGGCTTAGCCTTCTTGAAGGGAGATGAGAAGTTCATCTTGTTTGCAAGAGCGTCTGTACCGGTCTCAGAGGTGACAACCCACTCAAGGAAGTCGAGTGTAGCCTTAATATCTTCTTCAGCAGCCTGGCTGTTAACGCACAGGAAGTTCTCTGTACCAGTGCAGATACCCTGGTTCTCTTCGCCTTCAGCGCCGATGTAGATCGGGAGCATGGTGAGGTTCTCGTCGCCGAGTTCCTTAACACTGCCGTATTCCCAGCTGCCGTTCTGGAAGAAAACAGCCTTGCCTCCGACGAATTCAGCTCTGCATTCGTCGCCTGTCTTGGAAGAAAGGAGAGCTCGATCAGCAGCGGAATCGGTGATATAGAGATCCCAGATCTTTCTGTAGTTATCAAGGTAGGTGCCCTTGATAGCCTTTGTGGTGGTTATGCCGTCTGCTTTGTACTCATAGTAGATGGGGAGGTTTGCAAGATGGGTAAAGAATCTCCAGCTCGAAGAGCCGTCCATACCTGCGGCTGTGAATGCGTCAAAGCCGAGTTCTGCGGAACGGGCATGAATGTCATCAGCAACAGCCTTCAGAGTGTCAAAGTTGGTGATTTCCTCAACCTTATGACCTGCCTTCTCGAGCAGAGCCTTGTTGGTGATGATGCCGTATGTCTCAACAACATAAGCAGCAGCGCGGATTTTGCCATCGCTGTCTTTCAGGGTATAACCGTCATTGGTCAGTTCCTTGGCATATGTGGTATCGGTGAGATCATAGGCATAGTCCATCCACTGCTTCAGCTCAAGCGGGCTGGTAACATGGAACAGTGTGGGAGCGTCAGTCTTAGCCATTTCAGAAGCAAGCTGGGTCTGATAGGAGTTGGATGCGGCTGTCATAACGTCAACCTGTACGCCGGTTTCCTCGGTGTACTGCTTTGCGAGCTCCTGCCACTGTGCATCCTGCTCAGGCTTGAACTGCAGATAGTAAACGTGACCCTTGGCGGGATCGACGTTTCCGCCGGCTGTGTTTCCGCCGCTCTTGCAGGAAGAAAGTCCGGCAACTGCCGATGTAAGCAGCATTGCAGATGCAAGCACGAGAGCTAATCTTTTTTTCATGGTAATTACCTCCAAAAAAATTTTTTTGGATTTGCCAATCCCTCTTAATCTTTGGCAAATCTTTTTCAAAATATCGTTAGACTCTGAGTTTGGAATATTTGAATTTATCCCGCCTCAAAACCATGAATACATAATAACACATATTTTACAGAATTGCAAGTATTTTCTTAAATTTTTTAGAACAAAAACAGTGACATTCCCGCAAATTTGTTAATAAAATATAAGTTCGTTATAAATGTTTAACGTCAGAATTAATGCAAAAAGCATTTATTTATTACAAATAATCTCATATTTATTTTAAAACAGTATTATTTACAATATTTCTGCCATAATTTTAAAAAATATATTGATATTGACATTTTGTCAAATCTGTACTACAATAACAATGATATAATTCCAAGTTTAAATAAGGAAAGGCGGAATAATATGGGAACAGTTTTATCTGTAAAAAATCTTAAAAAGGAATATCCTAAGTTTACTCTGGATA
>ONYN01000315.1 GCA_900322085.1 uncultured Eubacteriales bacterium
CAATACCGTCAGCCAGTCTGATGCCGGCGACGATCAAAATACGCCAAATGTCGCCCTTGAGATTAACAAGGACAGCAAGAGCATCATAAAGAACGCCTACATCGAGAATGTGGAGGGCATTGACGCCAAGAGCCTGCAAATTATCGCAAAAGCTCCTTCCGCTGCCGACAAAAAGTCATTCCTCGCCGCCATCAAAAACGCGGACAAGAATTTCGACGACAGTGACGCCAATCTGATGGTTTACGACATCTACGTTGCCGACAGCAAGGGCAGCAAGGTGTCGGTAAAGGGCAAAGCCGCTGTTACATTGGATCTCGCGTTTCCGTCCAAGACTGTCAGCTTCATGTATGATGAATACAATTACAAAGTATATCATCAGCTTGATGACAAGAGCATTGACACAAGTATTCATGCCTACGGCACCAAGGACGGCATACAGCTCACAACCGACAGTTTCAGCCTGCTTGCGATTTCCAGCACCAAGGACGAATCGGGCTACACCGATCTCACCATTGATGATAAGAGCAAGAGCATCATCAAGAGCGCAAAGATTCACAAGAACACAACCTTCTCCATCGGTACCGATGTGTTGGACAGCAGTGTGGTCAAGATTACCGCGGTGGCACTTTCGTCCGATCAAAAGACGGCATTAATCAACGCCATTAAAAAGGCCGACAGCAAATTCAAGGCCGACAACAACCTGATAGCTTATGACGTCAAAATAGTCGATGATGATGGCAAGACAGTTACGGTAAACGGCAAGGTTGATTTTACACTGGCATATCCCTCCGATACCGTCGCCAAGAACATTTCCAAATATGACCTGACCGTGTACCATCAGCTCAGCGACAGTTCGATCAATACCAATCCGGTTGCGGTGGGAGTCAAGGACGGCGTTACCGTCACAACCGACAGCTTCAGCAACTTCGCCGTAGCATTTACCACAAAGTCAGGTGAAAGCGATATACCTGCCACAGGTGAATCCGATGTTATGATGGAAATTGCCATACTTCTTTCGATTATTTCTCTGTTGAGCTTTATCAGCATTTACGCCAAGAACAGGTCTGTACAGTACTAATAAAAAACTCCGGTTCCTCGGTCTTTCCGTCCCGAGGTGGCCGGAGTTTTTGGCAGTCAATTCAACGGTTGAAAAAATTTTCGTTTTGTGATATACTAATTGTATTCATCGGGAGAGAGGTGTATAGGGTTATGGACGAGAGACTGCTGGGCTGCTTTGTCAAGGTGTATGAACTGGGGAGTATCCATAAGGCTGCCGAGAAGATATTTGTCACTCCGCAGGCAGTCAGCAAGATGATCAAAAAACTCGAGGATGAGCTTGGACGCAGTTTGTTCACGCGGTCTCCTCAGGGGCTTAATCCCACTGTCTATGCGCACAAGCTGTATTCAACAGCCAATGTCATTATCAGCGAATGTAGCAGAATCAAGAGCGAATTCACCGAAGACAGCATCAATGCCGTTACCACGATTCACATTGCCACCACATACGGCGTGCCAAAGTACCTGACACTGCAATTTGTCACCGATTTTTACGATACGTGTCCCGATGTACACCTCGATCTGGTGGAATACCCCGAATATCCCATTTACGACATGCTGCAAAGCGGACGGGTGGATTTTGCTTTTTTGCCCCAGCCGATAGACCTGATCAATTACGAAGCGGACTTCTGTTTTTCGCACGACTTCCGGGCCATCGTCCACAAGGATCACCCATTGGCGGATTATCCGATCATTCGTTATCCCGACCTCAACGGCTACCCGATTATATTGAAGGGACGAGATTTCTCACTTTACCCTCACAATATTACCCGGTTTGTCAAGGGAGGACTCAATCCCGAAATACTTCTTGAAATCAGCGACGATTCGCTGATTGTGGAAGCGGCCCGCAGAAAGAGGGGAGTGGGGATATCCGCAACCTTCCTTGCAGAGGAATACGCCGATTCTCAGGTGCGTATCATCCCGTTTGAGGACGAAACCTTTGTGCGTCATGTATTTTTGGTTCACCGAAGAGGACAGAAAATGAGCCGCGCACAGGAAAATTTCCGTTCATTTACCAACAGTTGGATAGAAAAAAACAAGCCACAGAAGTGATTTTTAGCCTTAACCTTCAAAACCCCTGAACCGCCGCGCAGAGATGGCTCTCCACACGGCGGTTCAGGGGTTTGTTTGTATATTGCATAAATGATATGCGGTAAAGTCTCAGAGTTGGTAAAGGAGATAGCTGTAAAGGCTTGCGAAGTGGAGCAGACTGCCGCCAAGCACAAAGAGGTGCCATATGGTGTGCATATATCTGATTTTGACGCCGAGTCCGTAAAGCACAGCGCCCAAGGTATAAACAACCCCGCCTCCTATCAGCATAAGGAGCTGACTCTGTGAGAGTGCCGCGGAGATATCGCCGTAGGCGAATATAATGCACCATCCTGTGATCAGATAGCATGCCATTGATACGGCCCTGTATTTCTTCATGTCGATGATATTCAGGGCAATTCCAAGCAACGATGTAAGCGCAACCACGGCAAATATGATCCTGCCGACCGTATTATTCATCACCATGAGTGTGAACGGCGCGTATGTGCCGGTGATCAAAAGAAACACAGAGCAGTGATCCATTATCTGAAATTTCTTTTTTGCGCTGGAAAGCTCCCAGCCGTGATAGATGGAGGAATTTGCGTAAAGCACGATCATCGCCGCAAAGAATACGCTCATCGAAAGAGTGGCAGTCATATTGCCTGCCGGAATGAGCAGCTTGAGGCTCATCATCCAGCCCACCAGTCCAAGCAAAGCGCCAAGCGCATGGGTCACACAATTGAGCAGCTCCTCGTTGAAGGTATATGTCGGAAGACTGAGCGCACGGATCCGGCTTTGTCTGGAAACTTCGCGCTGCGCGTACATCATTCTGTAATCATTTATCGAAATATTCATAAATCAAATCTCCGTTTCTGAATGAATGTTCTTAGAGCCGAAACAGGCCCTTAAAAAACTGCATATATTAAAGCAATTAAAACCACTTCTTGATTACAGTTTGATTATATCATACCGATATTGAAATGTCAATATCTAGTTTTAAAAACCAGATGAATATTTTGTTAAGATTACATCCAATCATTATTGTTCCCTAAATCATAATCCCTGAATCATAAAAAAGATTCCCACATGGTTATCATCAGATGCCGTGTGGGAATCTTTTTAAAATTTCATATTATCGTCTGCCGCTCTGATTGCCGCGGCTGCTGTCGGTCGGGTTGAATTGATTGAGGCTGTATCGCGAGCGATCGTTGGGGTAGTAGTATTCGTAGGTATATTCGTCGTCGTCGTTTGTCTGGGTGGAATCATTCGCCCGATTCTGCTGTTCCAGGCGGTCGACGTGATCCGCGAGTCGCTCGCCTGACTGCTGATATCCCTGGGCGAGATGCACATTTCGCCCCTGATTGGAGGGATTGAACCTTCCGCCGATCTTTTCATCGGGAGATGCGTTGACCACCTGATTGGACGGAAGCTGGCTGCGAGTTACATTGTTCTGAAGGCGTGCAAGGGAATTGTCCACTTCGCCGGTCAGTTTTTCAAGCTCGCGGCTCTGAAGCTCTGAACGTCTGCGTTCATATTGATACTGCGCGGCGGCCGCATCATATGGATTGACGTATTCTACCGGCTGCTGAGGATATCCGTTGTACGCGGTGTTGGGTGAAACAACGCCCTGATAGGGATAAACGGGATATGTCGGATATGCCGGATATGCCGGAGGGGTTTGCGGGTATTGCGTGGTTTGCGGATATGGCTGGTTCTGGGGATACTGCGGGTATTGGGTATAATTGGGATAGTTCGGATAATAAGCCGCAGGGTTGGCAATATAGGAAGGAACTGCTCCCTGAGGAGGCTGTTGGCGGTTATTAGCGTTGTA
>ONYN01000313.1 GCA_900322085.1 uncultured Eubacteriales bacterium
AAAGACTACAAAGAGCACGACTGCGGGCGGTTCAAAGACCACCAAGAGCACGACCGCGGGCGGTTCAAAGACTACAAAGAGCACGACCGCCAAAAGCACCAAGGCAACATCTGCCTCCAAAGCCGCTTCAAACGGCAACTGACATCATCACTCGACCGTCTGCCGGAATGAATTTCGACAGACGGTCGTTTTTGTTTATCTGTCGGGAATAAAATGCAACATATTCCTTGCAAATTCTGCACATATGTAGTATTATATATGTAAACTACACATATATTTTTTTCAAACGGAAGCGATTGAAATGGACGAAAACCCTCATTACAAGCAAAGAGATCATTTGACGTATCCAGAAGCTACCATGTTTCAGATGGTACAAAGCATTGCGGAACAATTTCCCGACGAACCCGCCTATGAATTCTATGACAGAAAAACCTCCTACCGCTGTTTTGTCAGGCGTATTGAACGGGCGGCAAGGGCGTTTGAGGCATCGGGAATCCAGAGGGGCGACGCTGTGACCATTTGTATGCCCAATACGCCCCAGGCATTAGACTGCTTCTATGCCATCAATCGCATAGGAGCGGTCGCTAACATGGTTCACCCTCTGTCGGCCCAGACCGAGATCACACATTATCTCAATGTCTCCGGGAGCAAAATGATACTCATCGTCGATCTCTTTTACGAAAAGGTGGAAGCGGCGCTGAAGGATACCGACCATCCGGTGACCATTCTCACCTGCCGTATGCAGGATGAACTTCCGGTTCATCTTAAGGCTCTTTACCTGCTCAAAAAAGGCAAGGATTATTTGAAGTTTCCCAGAAAGCCGCACATACTATGGACTGATTTTCTCAAACGAGGCAATGATAAAACAATCACACTTCCCGAGCCTTCATTTGACCCGAAGCGGACCGCCGTTATCCTCTACAGCGGAGGTACCAGCGGCAAGCCCAAGGGAATCTGCCTGACCGACCTCAACTTCAATGCCTGTGCCATGCAGGCTAGGGAGGCTATCGGCGAGGAATTCCGCAAGGGATTTAAAATGCTGAGCTGCATGCCGCTCTTCCACGGCTTCGGACTGGGAATCAACCTTCACACCGTACTGATTCACGGCGCCTGCTGCATATTAATGCCTACATTCAACAACAAAAGCTACGCCTCTATGCTCCGACGCAAACAGCCGAATTTCATCGCCGGCGTACCTACCATATTTGAGGCACTGCTGCATATGCCCCAGCTCGACGGACTCGACATGAGCTTTCTGATGGGAATGTTCTGCGGCGGCGACAGCCTTTCGGTGGAACTGAAAAAGAAAATTGACGCGTTTCTCAGAGAACACAACGCTTCCATTCAGGTGCGTGAGGGCTACGGACTGACAGAGTGCGTTACGGCAAGCTGCCTTACACCCAAGGACAACTACCGCGAGGGCAGCATAGGAATTCCGTTTCCCGACACGGTTTATCGCATTGTCAAACCCGGTACCGACGAGTTTCTTGCTCCCGGCCAGGAGGGGGAGATTATTCTCAAAGGGCCGACACTCATGCTGGGGTACCTGAAACTGCCCGAGGAAACCGCAAAGACGCTTCGCGTGCTGCCCGACGGCGACACATGGCTCTATACGGGTGATCTGGGAATGATGGACGAGGACGGATATGTCTACTTCCGTCAGAGACTCAAACGCATGATCATCACCAACGGCTACAATGTGTATCCCTCCCAGCTGGAAAACATCATCGACAGCTGTCCGGAGGTATCATACAGCTGCGTTATCGGCGTAAAGGATCCGAGGCGCATGCAGCGCGTCAAGGCATTCATTGTACCGGCCGACGGGGTTGACCCCACCGATGAACTAAAGGAACGCATCATGGAGCAATTGAGACTTCACATAGCCAAATACGCGCTTCCACGCGAGATTGAATTCCGAAGCGAGCTGCCCAGAACGCTGGTAGGCAAGGTGGCGTTCAGGCAGCTGGAAAAAGAAGAGGAGGCAAATACCCAGGAGGCCGCAAGCTGATGAATCTGGAATGGTGCGGTACAGCAGCTTTGCTGCTGTGTGAAGGAAATACATGTATCGCCTTTGACCCTTTCGGCGGCATACCTCCGGAGGCATTACATCCGGAAACATGCGACGATAGCTGCGCGGAAAAATTCAGGCTGGCATCCGACGTATTTGTCACACATGGGCATTTTGACCACATTTTGCAGATACCATCGATTTATGCATCGACCAACACAGTCATTCATGCCACCCAAACCCCTCTTTACACGCTGATGCATCGGGAATTTCCCAAAAGTCAGCTTGAACTCATTATGCCGGACCGGAATTATACAGCAGGCTGTTTTGAAATAGCGACATTTCGAGGACGTCACTGTCAATTTGACTTTCCGCTGGTTCTGCGGACCGCACTGCGTTACCTGCATCCCGGCAATCTTGGCCGTGGACTGAAGCTGCTGCGTCTTAACAGGGAATATCCCGAAAACCGCGAGATATTATTTTATGAAGTAACCTGCGGAAACAGGCGATTGCAGATCATGGGAAGCATGGGGCTTGACCCGGATGTGCCATATTCCACAGAAGCTGACCTGCTGATTCTCCCCTATCAGGGAAAAAGCCATCCGGAAAAGTACGCCGCTTCGCTTGTAGAAAGACTGCTTCCCAAGGCAGTGCTGCTCGACCATTACGACAACAGCTTTCCTCCCATGACAGCGCAGGTGGACACATCAGGCATCGAAAAGCTGCTGAATGAAAAATATAATATTCCATGCCGTGCTATGAGACGTGGAATCACATACAATATTGAGGAGATTGATTTATGAGCAAGGAAAAAAGAGAACAGAGGGCGCAGGCAAAGCAAGCTGCCAAACAGGCTAAGACGGATGCAAAAAATGCCAAAAAGCAGTCAAAAATTGACGCAAAGCAGGCCAAGATTGACGCAAAGCTCAAAAAGAAAAAACGCCGCCGCAGATGGGGCGACCGTCGCGACGGTCGCCGCGTGAAAGCGCCTGGATTGCAGACAGTAATGGGCTATCTGCTTCCCAAGCGCACCGACTGCGAGGTGTATCTGAACGACACCATCGACGCGACGGAGCTTATCAAATATCTCGAACGCCGCAACGCCGAACATCCCGATTACAAAACAACCATATTCCACTGCGCCGTCACCGGCATGGCTCGCATGGTCAAGGAACGTCCGCTCATGAACCGCTTCATTCAGGGATACAGAATGTACGAACGCGACGAAATAAGCATTAGCTTCGTTGTCAAACGCAAATTTGCGGACGGTGCGGAGGAATCGCTCATGGTGCTGACGCCCTCCGACGAGGACTCCCTGGATACCATCAGCAGAAAAATTGTCGGGGACGTAAAGGAAACCCGCAAAAGCGAACATTCCACTGGTGGCATTGACGAGATGCTCGATATATTTGCCTCCATGCCGCGATTTGTGCTTATCATAGCGATCCGCATTATCCGTTGGCTGGATTTCTGGGGCAAGAATCCGAAATTTCTCACCGACGGGGACCCGAATTACACCACCATTCTGACCAGCAATCTCGGCAGCATTAAATGTCCGTCGGTCTATCATCATCTGAACAATTACGGCACCAACAGCATTATGATAACCATCGGCACCCTCCACAAGGAAGAAGTTCTCATGTCCGACGGTACCAAGCAGATACGCGACGTCATTGACATCGGAGCGACCCTGGATGAACGCATTGCCGACGGATTCTACTTCGCACGCAGCCTTAAGCTTATTAAGCACGTATTTGCCAATCCGGAACTGCTCGAAAAACCGATAGGCGAAGAAAGCGGATTTGAGTATTGATTCATTCAAAAATAACGAATTAAGGTTGAAATTGCGACTGATTTGTGATAGAATATGATTGTACATGCAAGTGAATTCCACAGTAAAGTGAGGTAATGCCGTTATGAAGAGAGTAAAACATGTGACCGCCAGAAAAATTCAGACACAGCCCGTGGAAACCCGCGTAAAAAAGGTGGAAACTGTTCCGGCATACCCTCAAAAAACCACCAGCATACGCACCGAATTAAGCGACGGCTGCTATATGGTGACATATTACTATCGGCGCGGCCCTTACGGCGAGCTGCTCGCTGAGGACATCGATTACGCTACCCACTTCGAACGTGCTGTTTACGACAAAATGAATCATCTGCTCGGCAGCACATCTGGTCAGCTTACTGACAAAATCAGATGGTGATTTTAGAGCCTGCTGACGTATCTCGGCGCGTGCGTACTGCGCCCGCTGCTTTAG
>ONYN01000312.1 GCA_900322085.1 uncultured Eubacteriales bacterium
TAAAATCAGAAAATCTCCTGAATGGCGTGAGTCGGACAATTTTCAATGCACAGTCCGCAGCCCGTGCAAAGATTGCGGTCGACATGAGCTACGAAATTCTCAACCGTGATGGCCCCGGACGGACAGTTCTTCTGGCATTTCATACAGCCTATGCAGCCTACCTTGCAGACCTTGCGGGTGACAGCGCCCTTATCCTTATTGGAACACATCACCTGAGCCGCCTGCTTGCGGTCGGTGATCTCGATAATCTGCTTTGGACAGACCTTTGCGCACTTTCCGCAGCCCACACAGAGATTGCGGTCGACAATAGCTATCTCATTGCACAGCTCAATGGCATGATAATCACATTCCCTGGCACAGTCGCCTAGACCGATACATCCGTACTGACACGAATTCATTCCACCGTAAAGCAGCACCGCGGCGGCACAGGAATCAACGCCGGTGTAATCCATTTTGACTGCCGTGTTGTCACAGGTGCCAAGACAGCGCACAATGGCTGCCTTGGGAGTCATTTCTCCTGCGTCAACCCCCAGAATCGAGGCACATTCGTCCGCAACAGCCTTGCCGCCGACCGGACACATTCCCACCTTCGCTTCACCTTTGGACAATGCCGCTGCATATCCCGCGCAGCCCGAAAATCCGCAGGCGCCGCAGTTGGCTCCCGGAAGAGCGGCAGTAAGCTTCTCGGCGGTCTCGTCGACGGGAACCGCCATGATTACGGATGCCGCCGAAAGACCCAGACCCGCCAGTATTCCTATTCCGGCGACTATCAGCACCGGTATCAATATACTTGTCATTCTTTTACCCTGCCTTTGCTAATAGATTACGCGTGAACCACTCCCGCGAAGCCCAGGAAGGACATTGCCACCAGAGATGCCGCTACAAGCGTAATCGGCAATCCCTGAAGCGTCTCGGGAATATCGCAGGATTCCATGCGTTTGCGCACTCCGGCAAAAATTGCCATTGCCACGAGGAAGCCCAATCCGGAGCCCAATGCGCAGGACAGAGCATAAATATATCCTTCGCCAAAGCCGTAAACGGCGCTGCTGTAATCCTCTGTCACCAGGATGGCGCAGCCCAGAACGGCGCAGTTCGTGGTGATAAGGGGAAGATAAACGCCGAGAGACGCATGGAGCGTCGGAATATATTTCTTGAGAACAATCTCAACCAGCTGCACAAGCGCCGCTATGATGAGAATGAAAACAATCGTCTGCAAATACTCCAGTCCCAGCCGTTCCAGCACAAATCGCTGAATGGGATATGTAACCGCTGTGGAAAGCACCATGACAAATATAACCGCGGCACTCATTCCCATTGCCGTATTGAGCTTTTTGGAAACGCCGAGGAACGGGCATATTCCGAGAAACTTGGAGAGAACATAGTTGTTTGTGAGTATTCCCGCGAGAATGATTGTGACGATAGCCTGAATCATGTTCATTACTTACATCCTCCTTTGCCGGACATGCTGCATGTAGCGGCGGCGGGACAGTCTCCGCAGCCGTTGCGCACGGGAAGATCTTTCTTCCTGCTGAGCTTATTGGCGGCGGCAATCAACATGCCGAATACGAAGAAACCGCCCGGTGCGAGTGAGAAAAAGAGTATTGGCTGACTCGCAAGAATCGGAAGCTTCGCGCCGAAGAACGAGCCTGCGCCGAGTATCTCACGAATGGTACCCATGCAGAGCAGCGCGGTTGTGAAGCCTATGCCCATCGCAAGCCCGTCAAGCGCCGAGAGTGCGGGTGCGTGCTTGCTGGCATACATTTCAGCTCTGCCCAGAATAATGCAGTTGACAACGATAAGCGGCAGATAAATGCCGAGCGATTCATCGAGTGCCGGCGCAAATGCCTTGACCAGCATCTGGACGATAGAAACAAAGCTTGCAATGATGGTGATGTAGGCGGGAATTCGCACCTTATCGGGAATGATATTGCGAAGCAGCGAAATGACCGTATTGGAACAGATCAGCACCAGCGTCGCGGCAATTCCCATGCCGATGGCATTGGATGCGGCCGTGGTGGTGGCAAGTGTGGGACAGGTTCCCAGCACCAGACGAAGCACAGGGTTTTCAAGAATAATTCCCCTCTTCATTGCGTCGCCGAATACGCCGCCTGCGGGCCTCTTGGAGACTGTATCGGAGGTTTCGGGAGAGACAGCGGCATCAGCGGCTGCATCCTGAATCTGCTCGGCTGTCTGAGCTTCCTCAATGACGGCTGCGGATTCCTCGCGGGAATCCCTGCCCTTGGATATGGTTTTCTTAGCCAATTATTCCTTACCTCCTGTCGTTTGTGAAAGATCCGAATCAGAAACTTTAACGAGATACTGGCCGGACAGTTGAATGGCGTCGTTGACCGCTCTGGTGACGGCTCTCGATGTAATGGTAGCTCCTGACAAAGCGTCAATCTCGCCGCCATCTTTGCTGACCGCAAGATCCGAATTTGCAAAACCCTTGTACTGACGCAGGAA
>ONYN01000311.1 GCA_900322085.1 uncultured Eubacteriales bacterium
AAATCAAACAAATAAATCGATAACAAAGGATTTATCAAACAATTTGTCAAATAAATTAAGCAAATTCTCTTGATAATTTGTAAAAAAGTGATATAATTATTTTAGACGTTTAATGATGATTGATGTGAAAACCAAGCAAACTTCTATAATAGATTAACATATAACCCCCGCTTTGCGGGGGTTATATGTAACTTAATTAAATCTAAAGCTTCAGTAATATATCTACAGAAAGTATCTTTTGTAAAGAACCAAGTGTATTTTTTAAAAAGATGACAACACCAGCATAATCATTTTTGTAATTTCACCAAGCAGAGTTTTTGTTGTCATATATTCCTCATAAAAAATGGAGATAAGATGAGTATATATTTCGCCCATATTACAGATGAAGGAAGAAGACAAACCGTTGAGGATCATCTTCGGGGATGTGCGCAACTTTGTGCATTGTTCGCATCGTCTTTCGGAGCGGAACAATTTGGTTATCTTGCTGGAATTATGCATGATATCGGGAAGTATACTTCGGAGTTTCAACTTCGGCTGGATGGAGGACCTAAAGTGGATCACTCGTCTGCCGGTGCTCTCGAATGCGCTCTTGCCGGGCAGCTTTCTGTTGGTATCGGTATTGCTGGACATCATACCGGATTGCCCGATTATGGAAATGAAAGGATTGATCATGAGGGAGATCCGACTTTTGTAGGACGATTAAAGAGAGCTATGGCTCTGCGTGGAACAACCTCACTTCGATGGGATGGGCCCATACCGCAAACACCCAATGATATAATTTCAGAAAATGATTTCGAGCTTTCATTTTGGATTCGCATGCTATATTCCTGTCTGGTTGATGCGGATTTCCTTGATACGGAAAAGTTTATGAAAAATGGAAGTGTAGTCAGAGGGGGATATGAGTCTATAGATTCTTTGCTTTCAAAACTGAACCTGTATACTTCAAAATGGGAAAACGCAACTACGGAGTTGAATGATATTCGCAACCAAATCAGATATGATTGTATAAAATCAGCGTCTGACGAGAAAGGACTATTTTCTCTAACGGTACCAACAGGCGGAGGAAAAACCGTGTCATCTCTTGCTTTTGCGCTGAATCATGCCGCAAAATACGGCTTAAGCAGGGTTATTTACGTCATTCCCTATACATCGATAATCGAACAGAATGCTGCCGTATTTCGATCGATTCTTGGAGATATGAATGTTGTCGAACATCACAGTGAAGTTCAATATGATTACGGAAATGATTTTGACTATTGTGAAAGCAAAAATGCGCTGGCGGCAGAAAACTGGGATGCGCCGATTGTTGTAACCACAGCAGTCCAGTTTTTTGAATCTTTGTACTCCAACAAGCCTTCAAAATGCAGAAAACTTCATAATATTGCAAACAGTGTGGTGATATTTGATGAAATACAAAGTATACCAGTCGATCATCTGCTCCCTTGCATGGCGTCTGTAGGCACGCTTGTTAAAAATTTTGGTGTTAGTGCCGTATTATGTTCCGCCACTCAACCATTTGTTTCCGACCTTCTTAAAAAATATGCACCTAACAACCCGGTGAGAGAGATTTGTTCAGATGTCGACGGGTTATTCTCTAAACTATCCAGAGTCAAGTACTTAAATGAGGGGCCAAAATCCCTAGAAACACTTGCAGCGGAACTGTGTAAAAAGAAGCAAGTCCTTTGCATAGTAAATAAGAGAAAGACAGCTAAAAATCTGTTTGATCATTTGCCTGAAGAAGGCAGTTTTCATCTATCAACACTTATGACACCCAGAGACAGGACCGTGGCACTGGAAACAATAAGGCAGAGACTTGAAAATGGACTTGTCTGCAGAGTAATATCGACTTCGCTTATTGAAGCCGGGGTAGATATCGATTTTCCTTGCGTTTACAGAGAGATGGCAGGTCTCGATTCGATCGTGCAAGCCGCAGGCAGATGCAATCGTGAGAGAAAGAGGGATAAAGAGGATAGTATCGTAACTATTTTCGAATTGGATGAGAAGCCGCCTAAATTGTTAAGAGTCAATATTGGCGCCGCCCGTGAGGCTGTAGATGCGATTGGAGAAATTGACTCAAAAAGAACTGTGGATCTGTATTTTCGGGCGCTTAGGTCATTTGTTGGTCAGGGCAACATTGATGTTTCAGATACGGTTAATCACTTAAACTTCGGTATTTCAGGGTGCCGTCTTCCATTTAAGGAAGTTGCCGAGTCATTTCATCTGATTAATACCAATATGTTCACAGTATATATTCCAACCGATGAAAGCGAGGGATTGATTGAGCAATTAAAAAACGGAACATCTGACAAAAGAGCTTACAGAGATGCCGGTCATTTTTCTGTAAATATTTATCCGGATCACTATCATGAACTATATGAATCCGGTTGTATTGAAGAGCTTGGTCCCGGGATGGCGGTTCTAGTGGATACATCCCTATATAACAAAAAAACAGGTCTTTCGCTGGCTGCAAATTACGGACAGGCTGAATTCGTATAAAAAAGAAAACAAAAAAAGAAAGGAGACAAAAAATGCCAATCAAGCTTGAGGTTTGGGGCGATTACGCCTGCTTCAGTAGACCAGAGATGAAAGTAGAGCGAGTTAGTTATGATGTTATGACTCCATCGGCCGCTCGCGGCCTGCTAGAGGCTATCTACTGGCATCCCGGGATGCGCTATGTGATTGATAAAATACATGTTTGCGCGCCAATACGCTTTACCAATGTCCGGCGAAATGAAGTTAAGGATGTAATTATGTATCAAAACATCGAAAAACTGATGAAGGAGGGGGGCGAATCATATATTTACACTTCGGAGAGTATTCAGCAGAGAGCAGCTATGGTTTTGAGGGACGTGCGCTATGTTATAGAAGCACACTTCATAATGACGGATAAGGCAGCCCCAGGAGACAACAGCGGAAAATTTCAGGAAATAATTACACGCCGAATAAACAAGGGACAGTTTTACCACCAGCCTTGCTTAGGAGTGCGGGAATTTCCGGCTAACTTTAAAAGGTGTGAAATAATGCCCGAGTGCCCGGAAGCCCTTCATGGCAGAAGAGATTTGGGCTGGATGCTGTTAGATCTCGACTATTCAAATCCCAGAGATATTAAGCCGTATTTTTTCCGGGCCGAATTGAACGATGGTGTAATGACCGTTCCGCCATTCAAATCGGA
>ONYN01000308.1 GCA_900322085.1 uncultured Eubacteriales bacterium
AAGGACGCTTGAAAACAATGAACGAAATGATGTTGAAATACGGCTGCAACCCGAATCAGAAGCCTTCCAGAATTTTTATGGAGGACGGTAGTGATCTTCCCATTGAAGTACTTAACGGCAAGCCCGGCTACATCAATTTGCTTGACGCATTTAACAGCTGGCAGTTGGTGAGCGAACTGAAAAAGGCGACTGGTTACTGCGCAGCGGCTTCCTTCAAGCATGTCAGTCCGGCGGGTGCCGCCATCGGTACACCTCTTTCCGACGTGCTCAAAAAGATTTATTTCGTTGACGATCTTGAGCTTTCACCCCTTGCCTGTGCCTACGCGAAGGCACGCGGCGCGGACAGAATGTCCAGCTACGGTGACTTCATCGCCCTCTCTGACGTCTGCGATGTTCCCACCGCAAAGATGATCCAGCGCGAAGTATCTGACGGCGTGATCGCCCCTGGTTATGAGCCGGAAGCACTCGAAATCCTCAAATCCAAGCGCAAGGGTACCTACTGCATCATCAAGATGGACGAGAATTACAAGCCCGCGGAGATCGAGCGCAAACAGGTATACGGTGTGACCTTCGAGCAGGGCAGAAATGAGCTTGTCATTGACGACGAAATGATGAGCAACATCGTTACCGAGAGCAAAGACCTTCCTGAAACAGCCAAGCACGACCTCATCATCTCGCTCATTACCCTGAAATACACCCAGTCCAACTCCGTATGCTATGTCAAGGACGGTCAGGCCATCGGCGTTGGCGCGGGTCAGCAGTCGAGAGTTCACTGCACCAGACTTGCCGGCAACAAGGCGGACAACTGGTACCTCAGACAGAATGAGAAGGTTCTGAACCTCCCCTTCAAAGCAGATATTCGTCGCCCCGACCGTGACAATACCATCGACGTCTATATCAGCGACGATTACGATGATGTTCTCCGCGACGGCACATGGGAACTCTTCTTTACCGAGAAGCCCGAACCCTTCACCAAGGAAGAAAAGAAGGCATGGCTCGCGACCATGAGAGGCGTGTCTCTCGGCAGCGACGCGTTCTTCCCCTTCGGAGACAACATTGAGCGTGCCAAGAGAAGCGGCGTGCAGTACATCGCGGAACCCGGTGGATCCATCCGCGACGACAACGTCATCGAGACCTGCAACAAGTACGGCATGACGATGGTCTTTACCGGGATACGTCTGTTCCATCACTAAAGCGCTCACGTTCGTTCGCTAATTGAAAACTGAAGACTGAAAACTTAAGAATGAAGAGTATGGGAGCGCTGCGCGCTGGAATATATTTTTAGTGTCGCGGCGTTTCGCTTGCCATATAATCAATAATATACTTGGAAATTAGCAAAGAAGGATTAACATGGAAAGATTGACATATCTGGTAGTCGGCGGCGGCGGAAGGGAACACACCATTATCCGCAAGCTCAAGGAAAGCCCCGACGTAGACAAAATTTACTGCACGCCGGGCAACGGCGGCATTTCAAAGGACGCGGAGGTGTTCGACGTTGCCGCGAACGACATCGACGGCGTTGTCGCTCTGGCCCGGAAGCTCAAGGTGGACTGTGTATTTGTGGCTCCCGACGATCCGCTGGTTCTCGGCATGGTGGACGCGCTCAACGCCCACGGAATCCGCGCCTTCGGGCCTAACAAAAAAGCCGCCATCATCGAGGGCAGCAAGGTCTTTTCCAAAGAGCTGATGAAGAAATACGGTATTCCCAGCGCGGCTTATGAAGTATTCAGTGACCCGAAGGCGGCCTTGGAATACATCAAGACCCGCAATAGCTATCCGGCGGTCATCAAAGCCGACGGTCTGGCGCTCGGCAAGGGCGTTGTGATAGCCGAGAATTTTGATGAAGCAAAGGCCGCGATTCACTCCATCATGGAGGACAAGATTTTCGGCAATTCCGGCAACAACATTGTCATAGAGGAATTCCTGACCGGCCCGGAAGTGTCTGTGCTTGCCTTCACCGATGGCAAATGCGTCAAGCCGATGGTTTCCTCCATGGATCACAAGCGTGTGTTCAACGGCAACCTCGGTCCCAATACTGGGGGCATGGGAACTATCAGCCCGAATCCGTTTTACACCGAAGAAATCGCGCAGGAGTGCATGGACACAATCTTCCTGCCGACCATCAACGCCATGAATTCCGAAGGCCGAACCTTCAAAGGCTGCCTTTATTTCGGACTCATGCTCACCCCGAACGGTCCGAAGGTCATCGAATACAACTGCCGTTTCGGCGACCCGGAAGCGCAGGTGGTTCTGCCGAGACTCAAGACCGATTTCTCCCAAATCGTCAACGCCATCATCGACGAAAAGCTCT
>ONYN01000303.1 GCA_900322085.1 uncultured Eubacteriales bacterium
CCGGTGCCGCCTGATCCGCCCGACCCGCCGAGGGAAGTAACGCCATAATTGCCTTTAGCCATTGTCTGCGCTCACCTTCCTGTATCTGGGGTAGGAATCTTTGATCGGCTCGATGATTTCGAGCGATTTCAGTTCTTCGGGTACCTTGCCATTAAAAAGGATCCGGCGAGGGTGGAGCCTTTTCATCATCTCGTCGAAACCGTTGAGGAATAATTTCCGGCCTTCCGCGCTGTTCATCACGCTGACGGAGGACACTGCGACAATGCTGTCCCGCGGCTCTCCCTCAAAGCAGAAATCATAACTTTCCGGAAAGCTCCATGTAATCGTCGGCACCACCGTCAGCCCGTGAAGCTGCCAGTAGGCCGCGCAGTAATGCTTGCGGTAATGGTTATAGATCTGGATGATCTTGGGGAAGTCGGCATAAGGCGAAAAATCCGGCGCAAATACACAGGGATGCCGTCTGAGAATATCGGTGTAATGCCTGAGCGACCGCCAAACACGTTCAAACTGGTAATCGTGCAGGAAGAAGTGAATTCCCTTGTCAAGGTGCTTTTCCTTGTTCGCGTCAAATCCGATAAATTCTTTGCAGTTCAGCGCATGCAGCGGTTTTATGATCGGAATATCGTACTCTCCGACAGTATCGCTTTTTGAAAAAACGCCGATATTGCAATTTTCATAGCCATTGCGTGTCTCTCTGTGTCCCATATTTTTCACCGCCTTGGTAATAGCATAACGACAAAAGCACCCGTCAGCTTCACATCAGAGAAATGAAGCCGGCAGGCACTTTTGTAAAAGATATTGGAGGAAGCAAATACATGAAAAAAGTATCCTTCTCGCAGTCGTAAATAAACGAGGTCCATATCGGTTTTGCAGACCTCTCACAATGCCATTATACCACAGGCAAATGTGTTATTGTGTGTTAAGATCAATGCTTTTTTCAAAATCACGCAAAGCCCATCCATGCAAATGCCTGACGTGATCGCAGCTGTAACCCATTTCAACGGCGATAACTTCCCATCGCTTATCTTCCACATATCGCTTGTACAGCACCTGCATGTATTCCGGCTTGTCAAGCTGCTGAATCTCCCCGATAATCTTGTGCTTCAGGTCGGCGTATTCGCTGATCAGCCCGGCAATTTCGGCGGTCAGATCGAGGCTCTTAATGGCAGCCTGTTCAAACGACGCGCCGACACGGCGCGCGCCTTTGACGGGGATTTTGCTGTAATCAATGCCGGAGACCGCGCCGAGCTTCTGCTCTGCGAGCTGGTCAAGCTCTCTTTGCCGCTGCTCTATCATCAATCTGAGTTTCCTGATCTGACCGAGGTATTCTTTAGGGGTCAATTTTCTTTTCCTCCTCCGCCTGCCGTTTAATGTCCAACACAATGGCCCGAAGCCTGCGCACAAGCTGCAATTTCTTGTAGCAACCCCCGCAAATGCGCTGATACTTTCCCGCCTTACAGCCGCAGTAAACGCAACGCCATGAATCAGCCATTTTATCCCCTCCTGTCGTCGCCCACAATGCAGCAGGCCAGTATCACCGCCGCCGCAAACAGCCCGAATAGAATGCCACCGTAAATCCATAGTAAGTCTGTCATTTTTCTGCCTCCGTTATGTCGATGGTGTTTTTCTGCCGTTCCCATTCCACTTCAATATGTCCGCAACGGACGCAGCGCAGAATGTGAACCGTGACATTTTCGTATGTTCCGATTTCCTGATACAAGCAGGGGTCAAGCTCTGACCGTCCGTCCGGCTTGACGGTGATTCCGTCGCCGAAGGAGCATTTATGTCCGGGCATCGTCAGCTCTCCTGTTCCATGCTTCGGCGGCTTCTTCCTTATTCTGACTCCATTTACTTGAAGCATGGCAATTATCGCATATTACGAAAAAGCGCGTAGCAAAATAATTTGTTTCTCTACTCGTTAAGATTGCCTCCCCGCTGCAGAACGGGCAGGGCTTCAATTCCGGTTTATCCATTATCGCTCACCTCCAGAAGCTCAGGATTGTCATGGATATTGCCGATGATCTCAAAAAAATCGCTCACCCATTTGCGTTCAAGACTATCTACATTGCCATCCATATCTCTCCCGAACCAACCGTAATCACTCCACACAACGATTAATGTTGTTGCAAGATCGGGGAAAAGCTCGTCAAG
>ONYN01000299.1 GCA_900322085.1 uncultured Eubacteriales bacterium
GGGCAGAGCATGGATATTCTGGCTCCGCTCGGCAACGGCTTCACCATTGACCCGCAGGAAAAGGCTGTCTTTGTGGGCGGCGGCATAGGCGTTCCTCCCCTGCTGGGAGCCTCCGCTCCCTACGGCGCAAACGCCACCGTTCTGCTCGGCTTCCGCAGCAAGGACGCCGTGATTCTCGCCGACGAATTCAAGGCCAACAGAGCGGATGTGCGCATTGCCACCGACGACGGCTCCCTCGGACATCACGGATTTGTCACCCAGCTTCTGGCGCAAAGGCTGGATGAATCGCCCTGCGACGCCATTTACGCCTGCGGTCCCAAGCCTATGCTCAGGCTGACTGCCGCCGAGGCCGAAAAGCGCGGCGTCAGGTGCATGGTATCGCTGGAGGAGAGAATGGGCTGCGGAGTAGGCGCCTGTCTGGTCTGCGCCTGCAAAACCAAATCGGCAGACGGCGGGGAGAAATATCTCCACGTCTGCAAGAACGGACCGGTATTTGACAGCAGGGAGGTAATCTGGGAATGAGCAGACTCAATGTAAACATCTGCGGGGTGGAATTCAAAAACCCCGTCATAGCCGCTTCCGGCACATACGGATTCGGCAGGGAATACAACCAATTCTACCCGATAGCCAAGCTTGGCGGCATATCGTCCAAGGGCATGACCATTCGCGAGAAGGCGGGCAATCGCCCTCCGCGTATTGCCGAAACCCCCAGCGGCATACTCAATTCGGTGGGGCTACAGAATCCCGGAGTCGATCACTTCATAGAGGAGGATCTTCCGTGGCTTCGTCAGCAGGACATTGTTGTCATTGCCAACATTGCCGGCGCTACGGAAGAGGACTACGCGGACATCGCGGAAAAGGTAAATGCTTCCGACGTTGACATGGTGGAGCTGAACATCTCCTGTCCCAACGTAAAGGCGGGCGGCGCGGCATTCGGCACATCGTGTGCCGGAGCGGAGCGCATTACTTCCATCGTCAGGCAGCATTGTCCCGACAAGCCGCTGATTGTCAAGCTGTCGCCCAACGTCACAAGCATTACCGAAATTGCCCGGGCGGTGGAAGCGGCGGGAGCGGACGCGATTTCGCTCATCAACACCCTGCTTGGCATGAGGATAGACATCCGCACCCGCAGACCCATTCTGCGCAACAACAAGGGCGGCATGTCAGGCGCGGCCGTATTCCCCATCGCCGTGAGAATGGTCAATGAGGTGTACAATACCGTTAAGGTGCCAGTCATCGGACTTGGCGGCATCTGCACATGGCAGGACGCTATTGAAATGATGCTTGCGGGCGCCTCCGCGATCCAGGTAGGGACGGTCATGTTCACCGACCCGTTCGCACCGCTTAAGATCATCGACGGAATGGACAGCTACCTTGCCGAAAACAACATCTCCAACATCTCCGAACTGGTCGGAAAGGTGCAGTTATGGTGATCATGTCGGTCGACTTCGGCCGCGCCCGCACCGGAATCGCAATCTGCGACCCTGGGGAAAGGCTTGCTTCGCCCGTAACGGTCATCCATGAAAAATATGTTCCTGCGCTGGTACAGAAGGTGGCGGCACTTGCCGCCGAGCGCCGGGCGGAGCTTCTGGTGGTGGGGCTTCCGGTCAATATGGACGGCACCGAGGGCGAAAGCGCTGTCAATGCCCGCCGTTTTGCCGATGACCTTCGCGATGTCTCCGGCATTGAGGTGGACATGCTGGACGAACGCTGCACCACAATGGAAGCGCATCTGTTCCTTAACGCCACCAATACGCGCGGCAAAAAGCGCAAAGCGGTTGTTGACGCGGTTTCCGCCGTGATTATTCTGGAAAACTACATCGCCAGACGCAAGGCCTCCGGGAAGTGAACGCTGTGAATTCTGTAGGAATATACATTCATGTGCCGTTCTGCCGTTCCAAATGCCCCTACTGCGATTTCTATTCGGTAGAGGCCACGGAGCAGCTGATGGACTTATACACTGACGAAACCACGCGTCGGATTCGTGCGCTTGCTCCGAAAAATCTCCGCTCCGACACGGTTTATTTCGGCGGCGGAACCCCTTCGCTGCTCGGCGGCAGGCGAATGGCCCGCATCATGGACGAACTGCGGGCCTCTGTCGCCATTTCCGAAAGTGCCGAGATCACCGCCGAAGCAAATCCTTCCTCCGACCTCGAAGAATTTCTGCGCGTCTGTGCCGCTTCGGGCGTCAACCGGCTGTCACTCGGAATGCAGTCGGCAGTCCAGCGGGAGCTTGCCGCCATCGGACGGAGACATTCCCCGGACGACGTTAAGCGTGCTATTGAAAACGCGCGCCAATACGGCATTGACAACATTTCTCTCGACCTGATGCTCGGCATACCGTTTCAGACGACAGATTCGCTGGAGGAAACGCTCCGGTTTATATCGGAATGCGATCCTGCGCATGTGTCGGCCTACATGCTTAAAATCGAGGAAGGCACCCCGTTCAGCCGCATGAAAAACACACTGGCCATAGCTGACGATGACGGCCTTGCCGATCTGTACGAGCTTGCCTTCTCCCGGCTGCATGAAATGGGATTTGTCCGGTACGAGATTTCCAACGCCTGCAAACCGGGCTTTGAAAGCCGGCACAACCTGAAATACTGGAACTGCGAAGAATATATATCCTTCGGCCCGTCTGCTCACGGCTTCTTTGACGGCAGACGGTATTACTTTGACCGAAGCCTTGCAAGCTATCTGGCGGGGACTTCGCCGCATGACGACGGAGAAGGCGGCGGCATGGAGGAATATGTCATGCTTCGTCTGCGGCTTGCCCAGGGTCTGACCGAAGAAGGACTGAACCGCCGCTTCGGCGTTACCATCCCCCCGGCGATACGCAAAAGAGCGGCTTCTCCGTTAATGAAGCCCTATTGCGTATGCGGTGACGAAGGAATTTCCCTCACCGGCAAGGGCATGCTGGTATCCAACGCGATCATATGTGACCTTATAGAGCTTTTATGATGATTGTGAGAGTTCCGTGTGTTTCAGCATTTTGACAAATCGACGAAATTAACAAAATCTGTTTACTTTTTCACTTTTATATGTTAAAATACATTTAGACGTTGTTACAGTACTATGGTAAGAAAGAGGTAATTCACTATGTATTGCTCCAACTGCGGAGGCAGACTCAATGGCAAAGGCTTTTGTCCCAATTGCGGAGGCATGAAGGAAGCTAATGTAAAGCCAAATCAAAAAGAGGACTCCGATGTATTGAGCTGTGTAAAGGCTTTTGTGACGGATTCACCGATGAAGGGAGTGGAAAAGGCCGCACGCACTCGTTCCGCGGCTGTGTGGGTGACGTTCGGCGCTCTTTTTATTGTATCGGCGTCGGCCATGTCTCTGGCGGCATTCGGCTCAATGGCTCCGGGATTCTTCCGTGAGGTATGCGGATCCCGCATTGCGTCCGTCATCGCAAATTCACCGTCCAATTTGGAAAGGGAATTGCTCTCCTTCAGCGAGCTGGTGACTCACGCCGCCGTAATGGCCATTCTGTGTCTCGTGCTGCTCACGGTCATCACTCAAATAGCCTTCATTCACGCGGAGGAAAGGCCTTCCATCCATCAGGCGCTTAATGTGGCCACATTCGCCACGCTTCCGCTTTCACTGACAATGCTGCTTGCCATTCCGGCGGCGCTGCTTTCCATTCCCTTTGCTATTCTGCTGATTGCGATCGGCATGTCGGCATCCGCCATTTCCTACTACTTCGGAATTCAGAAGGCTTCCAGATTCAGGCGCAGTCCGTTCCTGACGCTGTTTGTCTCGGCGGTTGTGGCTGCGGCTTTGCTGACTCTCTGCTCAAACGGTCTGGCAATGCTCTTCTTCAGATAATGGCGGGGGTGGTTTGGGTTTATGACAATGAATTCGATTGAATACATTACCAAAAAGCATTTCCGGTCGGTTCTGAACATCCTTCTGACGCTTGTCACGGTGGCAATTTCCGTACTGTCCGTTGGCATAGCTTATGTTGAAGAGAACTCTCCGGCATTTGTGTTCATTGCTGCTTTCTCGGTTTTTGCGGTCTTGTCGGCATTGTTTGCCGTGGTGCGTATCTTTTCCGTAGGGAAAGGCTGTACCCTCATGCGCATTTCCATTGGTCTGACAGCGGTGCTGTTTTTCTTCTCGGCAATGGGAATGTTCACCACGGGATACCTGATGCTCAGAAACAACGGGATACATGATCGTCTTAACGCCATTTTATCCGACTATGGCTATTCAATCGCCTTGGGACCGACAGCCACCGGAACGCTTATGTTTGCGGGCTCCGTACTGCTGTATATGGCTTCGGGGTGCGCATTCTTCGGTCACAGATACCTCGGTTCTGTCAGAAGCTGCTCCGCCGGAACCATCAGACGAAGCGGTCTTCGTGTATTTCCGGCAGCTTCACTGATACTCGTTGTTTTGTCAATCGCCTTGGCTGGCGCCATTGCCGCGCTGTCTTCCCATGCGCTTGCAAGCGGCAGAGTGATTTCGGACTTGATGTCCCATCAGATATGTTTGCTGCTCGCGATTCTTGTTGTGCTGCTGTTTTTGCATCTTCTGCTGGCAGGCATCTGTGCAAGGTCATTCGCACGCAAAACCTACGCCTTCAAGGTCTTTGAGCATCAGATCATGAAGGTGGAAACCAACGCCGACGGTACCGTATATGTCCCCATTAACGAGGACGTGGAACCCGACGCCGACGAACCGCTTGTTCCCGCAAAAAACGTCAATGACGCTGAAACTCCCCCGTCAGGCAAGCCCTACATCATGGAATACCCTGTGTTTTCCTCTTTTGAATCGGAACATGAGCATAATCCTACGGGTGAAAATGATATTCTCTGATGCCGTTCCCCATCAATAGAAAAACCGTGAAACGAATCTTCGTCTCACGGTTTTTTTCATTTGTATCATCAGTTGCCGTTTGCGGTCAGAACAATGGCAAATGTCTTGAGAATAATCTTGCAGTCAAGCAGGAAGTTGCAATTCTGTATGTAAGTGATGTCCATCTTCATCCAATCCGGAAATTTGACATCATCGCGATTCTTGGTGGACTGCCAGATACAGGTAAGGCCGGGTCTGACAAGCAGTCGCTGCAACGAAAAATCGTTGTACTGTGCCACTTCGCGGGGGAGCGGCGGTCTGGGACCGACAATGCTCATATGCCCCATGATAATATTGATAAGCTGAGGCAGCTCGTCAATGCTGGTCTTGCGGATAAAGCGTCCGAAGCGTGTAATGCGCGGATCGTCCTTCATCTTGTAGGTAGGATCATTCGGGTCCTTGATGGTAATGCCCCTTCTTCTCAGATCCTCAAGAAGCTCTTCCGCGTTGACCACCATAGAGCGGAACTTGATCAGCTTGAATTTTTTGCGGTTCTTGCCCTCCCTGATCTGAAAGAAAATGGGGCTGCCGTGCGGGTCATCGAGGAATATGATAATTGCCACGAGCACCAGAAACGGAAAAAGCACAACCAAGGCAAACACACTCAGCACAATGTCAAAAAATCGCTTGAAAAAACGGTACACCGGTTTCTTCTTAAGCACATCCGTACCCAGCGGAAGCACCGGACCGAATACGCTCAGATCGCCCCATTCCAGCTCCTGTTCGACTTTTTCAGCATCAGAAGGGACAGCATTGTTCTCTACTTCCACAACAACCTCCACAGGATCGGCACTGTTATCAACCTGGCCGATGTTTGGATTCTCGCCGACAGATTCAGTTTTTTTCATTTTTTTCAACTCCAATAACTTGACACATTACTTCCAATCTATACTTCCTCATCTGCAAACGTCTGCGACCGCTGAAGTCACAACTTCGTAAGAAGTATTATAACACACAAAATCAAATAATACAACTCATATCTCAAAAAAAATAAATATTTTATCAGTCCATTATTTGTTAAAAAATTACA
>ONYN01000298.1 GCA_900322085.1 uncultured Eubacteriales bacterium
GAAAGGCTTCTTCAAAATTCTTTTCAAATGTTCTCTCTTGCTTTTATTCGTTTCATTTTAAGAAGATTCTGAACAGGCTCTAAGATACACCATCTGGAACAGTGACATGAGGTATTCCGCCTTTTCTTCCGGCGTTTCGCGGGAGAGGATCAGCGGCAAGCCGCCGTAGGTGAAATAATCGTCCCATGCTTCGTCGGCGCTGCCCTCGTAGACGGAGCAGTATTCCCGGAAAGAAAGCGGGTAAATGCGGATCTCGTCACCACGGTCGCGGAACTCCGTCACCAAATCGGAAGAAAGAAATATGGAATTGCTGCCTGTCACGTAAACGTCCGCGTTGCGGATATGCATAAAACGGTTGAGCACATCCTCAAACTCTGCAAGCAACTGCACCTCGTCCAAAATGATATAGTAGGTATCCTTGTCAGCGATCCGTTCCTTCACATATTTCAGCATGTTGTCGGGATCGCGCAGTTCCTTTTTGCTGCGGTCATCCAGAGCGATCTCGATGATATGGTCTTCATGAACGCCCTTATCCAGCAGATAATTATGGAACAGGTTAAACAGAAGGTATGACTTTCCGCACCGACGAACACCAGTCCCTACCTTGATCAGTCCATTCTTTTCCCGCCGGATCAACCGATCCAGATAGATGTCCCGTTTGATTTCCATATCGGTTTCTTGCTTCCTGAATAAATGTGTTTACACCTTTTTTCGGAATTATTATATTTTATGTCTCCGTAAAAGTCAAGTATTCTGCAAGTATATAAATACAGAAACAATCTAACCCGTAGATTGGCTTGTTGCTTTCTTATTGTATTCTCTTTCCCCTATTAGCGATTTTGTCGCTTTACGAATCTTTTCTTTTAATAACATCATTATCCCCTACGCCCATCACATTTTATTAAAGATACGTATTCATAATATTTTCATCAAATGCTAAATTAATTCCATAGCATTCATGTCAAATTTGTCTATAAATTTATTCTATAACCCATTCGTTTACGGTAAAATTTTGCGCCGCATTAACCAAAGAAAGGAACTTTGCTCTATTCAAATATTCAGTGACGATGAGGACGATCAGGACGATGATTCCATTACACCTTATACCTATCACGATTTCTGTACCCAAGTGTATTCACCACAGCAGGACGCCCCTGTTGAAGCCTGTGTGCCGATTTGTGAGCCTTTTCCAAAGAAATCGGAAAAGTACCCGTCTCAAGGGGATTTAAGGTTTAAATCAAAGATTTCAGAGAAAAGTCTTTTCCAACTGTGATATGCCCACCCTATACTCAAAATTTGAGCTGCATTAAACAAAGAAAAGGACATTGCTTAGTTCAGGAATCCAGTGACGATCAGGACAATAAGGACGATGAATTGATAATTTCATATTGCCGATTGCCCGGTCGTCTAGTTAGCTTATCCTAACATCAGAGGATTTACTCAGAAGAATAGAGTTTCTGTGCATTTTTATTGAAATTTTTTTGAGAAATATTATCATATAGACAAAGAGAATATTGGAGAATGTGAAATCCGCAAAATCGCCTATTTCACATCACTGACAAAACATTACGCAGAGCTATTGTGAAAATCTCTATGGACTGTTATACTTTCATTAGCTACCAGAATATCATAATTCAAGTGAAAATAAAACGCGCTCATTGTTAAGTTTTTCAAAACAGAATATGTCTGGGAGGGAAAAAATTTTTTCAATTACTGATGTTCAGACACGTATTTATGCGTACCCTCTACCCTCAAAATTCCAGTTCATACATTTTTAACCAACAGCAAAAACACTGGTGTAAAATATAATTAATGGATTGAAACCACTTCACGTTCAGCTTTAGCTGAGAAAAACAACGCTTCTGCAATTATACGCAATAACGGTATTAGCTGCCAGCCGAGGACGAGCAAAAACTTTCATATATGGTTTTTGCGAAGTCAGAGGCGGCACGCTAAGTCGTTATTGCGTATAAAATTTCAGGGTAACCTCCTCTGAAGGGACTCGTAATCACGTTCAGGTTTGATGTTGCGCTCAAAATTCCTACGATGATTCCTACATGAGCATCGGGATATTCCATTACAAAGTCGGATTCAGACTTCAATTCAGAGCATAGGAATCACAGGTCGATCTGCATAATCTTGCTCCTTTGCCTCTCCCTTGGAGCGTATTTCTGTCATCTGCTCCGAGCTATTTCGCCAGGAAATTGGGTTTTGAAGGACGATAGGCAAGGTTGATTTGGATTTCAAGCAGGCTATCAGCCTGAGAAAATCATTTTTCTCCTTCAAAATGTCCTCCCGCAGTCAGGTTTCAAAAATTCCGCAAGCCTTCTCAATGCATAATCTGGGTCGTCAGTCAGAGATTTGCCCTGTGTTTTTCTTCTGTCAGGAGCAGGGTGCTAGACGGCTTCAATTCAAATCTGACCACATGAAAGGAAAAAATCTTTGAAAAAATCAACCTACAAAAGCTATGATGAACTGCCCTTGTTCCTCAACGCGGAAATAGTGGCGAACGTCCTCGGCGTATCTTCCACCGTCTGTTATGAGATGATGCACGCGGGAAAGCTCCCCGTTCTCAGGATCGGCAGCCGATTGATCGTGCCTAAAGAAAAATTTCTGGAATGGATCGAGAAGAATACTTCGGGAGGAACCGCTTGAATTATCATCATTACCGCC
>ONYN01000297.1 GCA_900322085.1 uncultured Eubacteriales bacterium
CGATTTATTTCAAAAACGGTACATGTACCTGCTATGTTGGTACTATCCGCTTTGATTTCACCGATATCTGCTCAAAAGCGGCGACCGCCAAAACTTCACCCGAAGGCAAAAAAGCAAATTTTTACAGCGGAACTATCGGCGCAACTCAGGTTCATTCAATGTAAAAGCGGCAGGAACCTCTTGTTCCTGCCGGGGAGGTGATTTTTTGACAATTAAAAGAGAAATGCTTCTCAGTGCAGCCGCTACGACAACAGCGGCAGTCGGAATGATGGTTTTTTACTTGTTTATCATTCTTGCCAAAGCGCCCGAAGCAGCAAAATCCTACTGTTTGACGCTTCTTCCCGTTGCCTTCGCGTGTGTGTTGCTGATTGCGTTATCATTGAAAAGCGAGGATAAAATCCCGTTCATGGCGATCCTGTTTTTGACCTTTCTGCTTGTCAGCGGCAACGCTTATCAGACAGTTTTAGGCACTGTCAGCTCCACTAAGATTACAGTAATTCATACGTTTGGCGCTATCCTCGCTGTAGGTGCGCTGCTCGTGTATAAGTATGTGATAAAGAAACAGGTGCTGATAACCAAGGAGGGTTATAAAAAGGCAATCATCGTCACCGGCGTAGCAATTTTACTGATGTTTTTAATTCTGCTGGCAGTCGGCTCCTCAATCAACGGAGCCAAGCTCTGGGTCAGTGTCGGTGGCATGACGTTACAATTAAGTGAGGTCATCAAGCTCCTGTTTTACATCCTACTGGCGCTGATTTATAACAGCAACGCACCGACCAAACAAAAGCTTTTCGCCGGTCTGATTGCACTCGGGGGAACCTCGCTGTTTCTCGTGCTGCTGAATGAATTCGGAACGGTCATGCTGATAGTCGTCGTCTATTCCATTGCGTTGTTCACGCAGATTAGCGACAAGTATGCATTGCTGATCATTGGCGGATTCGCACTGATGATCGGAGCAGTGCTGCTGCTCGTTTTCGGTACGCATGAAGCAATGGCGGAGCAGTCGGGGTTTATTCCGGATAAATTGAACAAGGTGTATGCGAGACTGACGCTTGCCGACAACGACCAACTGACACGTGCCCTGCAAGGCATGATAAACGGCGGCTGGTTCGGTGCTGACAGCAGCTACCGAATCGACACCTTCTCGCTCGAAGCGGACTTTGCCCCGGCAGGCATTGCACAATACTTCGGCATTCCCCTGCTTATTCTCTGTATTTTATCGGTATGCGGGCTGTTTTACACCATTTATCTGCGCAGCTGCAGCAGTGAGCTAAACAACAGTTCCAGATTCAAACTGGCATATATCTTTGCCGCTGCCATAGCCGTTCAGGGCATATTCAGCTTGGGTGGTAACATCGGCATTTTGCCCTGTGCCGGAATCGGCTTTCCGGCACTTTCATGGGGCGGCACTCAGATAACATCACTCTATATAGAAACGGCATTTATTGCATACGGTCTGCAAACGACCGATAATTGCTTGCCTTCGCGGATAAAGCAAGAAAGGGGGAATTTCTATGTGGGAGAAGAGATACAGACACAAAATTAAGATTGTCAGCATACTGATCACCGCATCCTTTGTGCTCCTGATTGCGGCGACACTCAGCAAGGGCGGTATCATGGCGCTCAATCACAAAGAGTATGAGACAAAGGAAGGTATCGTCAGAAGGTTGAATGAGGATAAAAAACAATACACCGTCATTCCCGGCGATGTCTACGATGAAAAGGGAAATGTGATAGTTGCGTCGACCAAAACAGCAGACAAAGCACCATGCAGTTACCACAAATCCTACTCACATCTGTTGGGTAACCTTTCGTTAGACGACGATGCTTACCTCAACAGCCATCGTAATATTATTCTGACAGAATCAACGGCAGAAAAAACATCTCACAAGGGATATTCGATTATGCTGACCATAAATGATGAGCTTCAGCAGTTCGCTTATTCGCTGACTGAAGGAGAGCAGGCAAGCGTTGTTGTAATCAGACGGCACAGCGGTGAAGTTTTAGCCTTGACATCCACATATCAGCAGAATTTTGACCTCGGCAGCACTCTTACGGATGAGCAGCTGGCGGCGTATAACAGCGAACCTGTTTGGACAGCGGAATATCTAAACGCTTATCCTCCCGGCAGCTGTCAGAAGATTTTCTCGGCAGCGGTTGCCTTCGAAACAGGAAACGGGGATTATACCATTGATGATACCGGTTTTATAAATACCGGCGAGGATAAGATATACAATTACAGAGGTACGGCTTACGGA
>ONYN01000305.1 GCA_900322085.1 uncultured Eubacteriales bacterium
CATTTATTGTAAGGTTCGGCAAGGACAGGGCGATAAGCACAGAGAACGAAACATTCCGTGATCCGGCAGGAAATACCTCTTCGGTATCCGCATCGGCCAATGAACAGCACGGCGAAAGCACCGCCCCGCAGACTTCGTCAACCACGGCACAGGCTTCGCAGCTCACTCAGAAACCCACAACGGCACAGACCGGTGAAAAGAAAGATGACGCAGACGACGATTTTGAGGACACCGAGCAGACTGCCGCCATTCAGGTAATTGGCAGCAACAGGAGCTATGTCCGTCCGTCGGGCGGTGCGGCCATCAAGCCATACAGCATGGACAAGCTGCTCTATTCCCGCACAATGAAGGACTGGCGTGCGCACAACGGTCTGGATATTGCCGCAGATAAGGGTGAAGTGGTCAAAGCCGCCGCAGAGGGAACGGTCGCGGGCATTACCACTGACGCTCTGTACGGCACGACAGTGGCGGTCAATCAGAATGACGGACTGATGGTGTATTATCGCGGACTTAACAAGGATACGGCCGTTCGTCAGGGTGAGAACATCGCGGCCGGGGCGACCATAGGCACAGTGGGAGAGATTCCGTGTGAATCTGCGGACGGAACGCACCTTCACATTGAGGTGATGAGCGAGAACAAATATCTTGATCCTGCCGAGGCGCTGAGAATCAGTTAAAAGATAAAAATCAACGCGGAATGTGGCGAGGTGTTTCCGGTATTGGAAATGCCCCGCCTTTTTTTGATCTGAACTTTATTAACAAATCATAAACAATTGTATTTTTCATATATTTCTGCTATCATATTAAACGAATAGATGATATAATTTAAAGTAAGATTCAAATCAAAAGGAGATCATTTATTATGAAGAATTTCTGGAACGATTACATTGTGGCATTTTTTGGCAAATATGTTGATTTTGAGGCATTGGCTAAATGGTTGATGTCAATGGTTCCCAAGGTGGTGGGAGCGTTGCTGGTGCTTGCCATCGGCTGGTGGCTCGCCGGCGTGATAGCGCACATTGTTGTCAGAGGCATGGAACGCGCAAAGGTGGATCAGGGCGTGCGTACATTCCTTCATTCGTGCGTAAAGGTAATCATCAAGATCATCGTCATTATTACGGCACTTTCCACGCTCGGAATGAATGTTACGACATTGGTGGCGGCTCTTGGTACAGCAGGTGTTGCCATCGGTCTTGCGCTTAAGGACAGCCTTTCCAATTTTGCCAGCGGTGTGCTGATACTTTTCAACCACACCTTCAAGGTGGGCGATTTTATCGAGATTGACGGTCAAAAAGGTACCGTCAGACGCATCGAGCTCATGTTTACCACACTTGCGACCGCTGACAACAAACGTCTGGTCATTCCGAATTCGGTCATCACAAACGACATGATCGTCAATTACACCGCCAAAAGTATCCGTCGTCAGGATCTGACTGTCGGTGTGGCATACGGATCGGATATTCTCACCGTAAAGAAAGCGATAACCGCCGCCCTGAAGGCATGCAAGGATGTAAACTGGGACAAGGAGCCTGTTATCGGCATAGCGTCGTTTGATGACAGCGCCATCACATTTGACATCAAGGTGTGGGTAAATACCTCTGCATTCAATGCGTCAAGGTATGTGATTAACGAAAATATTCTTGCTGAACTTAACAAGGCTGGCATTGAGATTCCGTTCAACCAGCTTGACGTACATATGATCGACGCCAAGGCATGACACTGCAATGGGAGAAAGCAATATGGAAAACAAGACAGGTACCCCCCAGCGGCCTGCTGACAGCCGTTTCAAGTCACATTCCGTGCCTTCCGGCGATTCCGGCAGAGACACGCAGCAGGCGGTGAAACAGCGCGGAACCAGTGTGGTGGTACGGCGGTCTGACGGAACACCTCAGACCGGTGATCAGAGCCGGGAGAAGCCTTCCGTCCCCGACAGAAGCAAATTTGTAAGGCATGAATCCGGGCAGCAGCCCCGTGAGGGAAAGATACAGTCTCAGACAGTGGTGCAAAAGCCAGAGCGCACTCCCCAGCCAAAGCCCGAGCCTGTCATCGTGGACAGTCCGGATATTGACGGCGTGAACGATAATAAGGCAAAAAAGTTTTATTTCCAGAAATTCGCAGAAATCTCCACACTTCGCCGCATGCTTATGCTGGTATTTGGATTGCTGTTTGTGTGGTGCATTGCTCCGGCGTTCTTTCACATAAGGGGAATAGGCGTGTTTGCGTCCTCTGCGGTAATGCTGTGCATATTTCTAACCGCGATGTTCTGGCACCTGATCGATCGCAACTGGACATTAAAAAAAGCGGCTGTTGTTGTGCTTGCCACGGTCATTTTTTCGGCATGCGTAGCGGTATTCGGAATTGTCTCGGGCATTATGCTCAAGGCGTCGCTGATGGCCGTTCCCTCCGGTTCCGGAAATTACACGGTAGTAGTGCTGGGGTGCAAGGCGCACGGAGATCAGCCTAGCTGGATGCTCAGTGACAGGCTGGAGAAGGCGTATTCCGTTCTGAGCGAAAACCCAAATGTCAATTGTGTTGTCACGGGCGGAAAAGGAGACGACGAGCAATACACAGAAGGCTATGTGATGAAGAAATACCTTGTGGAAAAGGGTATTTCTCCCGACAGAATCTATGTTGAGGAGCTGTCACAGAGTACACAGGAGAACCTGCTTTACACCAGAACGCTTATCAAGCTGAACGGCCTTTCGGAAAACATCGTCATTGTGACCGACCGGTTTCACGAGCTGAGAGCGAGAATATGGGCAGAAAAGTCGGGCTTTAAGAATATCTATTCCGCCTGCTGCGAAACGAGATCCTACCTTGTGACAGGCTATTGGTTCAGGGAGATGTTTGGACTTGCCAGACTGTATGTATTCGGATTCTAATGGGTGATGGAAAGGATGGTTAAAGTTGATTATAAGAGAAATGGAAGCAAAGGACATGATGGGAGTCGTCGGACTGATACGCAGTGAATTGGGGTATGACGATATTTCCTCTGATGTTTACGACAGAGTGAACAGAATATACAACACTGAAAACTATCTCATATTCATAGCCGAGGAGGAAGGCTCGGTTATCGGATTTGTGGGAATCATGCGGGGACTCGCGTTTGAACTTGACGGTGAATATGTGAGGGTAATAGCGCTTGCTGTCAGTACAGGATACCGTGGCAAGGGAATAGGAATAAAGCTGGAAGCGCGTGTGGAGCAATATGCCCGGGAGACAGGCGCTAACAGCATTGTGATTTCCAGCGGTCTCAACCGCAACAGAGCGCATGTCTTTTACGCCAATCAGGGCTACGAGAAAAAGGGCTACAGCTTTATCAAGCTTCTACAGACCGAGAAGAAATTCTCGTACAATGATGTGGTTTATACTCCCATACCGTCCAGACTCGGCAGCGACGACTGGGAAGACGAAGACTAGTTCTGTTCTTTTCCTCCCTTGAAAAGCAATCATCAAATCATCGCCTTTGTCATATACATAGATCAATTGATGTATTGACGGAGGCGTTTTTTGTTGCATATTAACGACGGACTATTGATCAAGACGATCATAAAACTCAGGAGGAAAAAAAGCGTCATTGCCGCTGTAAGCATTGTTATTATTCTTGCCGTTATTTTCAACATTGCCTCGGGAATGTCGCAAAAACAAAAAGAGGTGAGCGCGCGTCTGTTAAAATGGGTTGATTTCGGAGTAACGGCAGCGGCGATGAACGACGCGCTTGCTTATGACGTCGCCTCACAAGGGCAGCTATATGAGATACACTGGATTGACCTGCTCGCCTGTCTTGGAGCGCGGTACGGTGGAAATTTTTCCGGTTACAAAAAGGCGCATATGGACAGCATAGCAGAGCGGCTTCAGAAAGGGGAAAGCATTGAGGACATTACCGCCAAAATGGAATATTTTGATTATTACAGCGTCGCGTATGAATCGGTACTGGGAGGACTTGTGGGGGACTTTTCGGTTCAGACCGGAACGTCGGACAATGGAGCGCCGGAATTTGAGACGCAGTACGGACTGAAAGCATATTCTCCCATAGCCAGAGGTTGGTCGTTTTCGCACAGTTCCGAC
>ONYN01000295.1 GCA_900322085.1 uncultured Eubacteriales bacterium
CAAAGTATTGCCTGCGATTTTGGCTTCATCTGGCGAAAAATCTGGCTTCGCCATCCGCACACGCGGAGATTCTGAACAGGCTCTTATTCTTGAATGTGACGGCGATGATGATATTGTTGTCCTATCTATCAACAAAGATTCAGATGCTGAATTTGGAGATGTCCGCGATATAGTTATAACCAGAGCTTCAATTCGTTGGGATGTAGGACTGTCAATGAAGCATAATCATTTTGCGGCTAAGCACTCTCGGCTCAGTTCAAAAATAGATTTTGGCACAAAGTGGTATGCCTTGTTCAGACAGCTATTGGAACAATGTGAATCCTGTTTTTGATAGATTGAGAACAATAAAAGAAAAGAAGATTGCATGGCACGATATGTGTGATAAGGAAGATACGGTTTATTACCCGATAGTTGATGCATTTATTAAAGAAATGAATAGAGCATATTCAATTGATACAACTATTACTGCAAAACTAATATCGTATTTACTTGGAATTCGGGATTTTTATAAAGTTGTGGCAATCGACAAAAAACAGATTACTGAATTTCAATCGTTTAATCTTAGAGGAGAGTTGAACAGAGATGGAAAAAGAACTAAGGCTACTCTTTTTATTCCTAAAGCTGATCTCCCAACAGAAATAATATCTTTACGTTTCAAGCCTGATCCTAAAAGCACAGCTGAATTGTACTTTAATAATGGATGGTCTCTCTCTTTTAGAATACATAATGCTTCTACAACAGTAGAACCGTCTCTTAAATTTGATATTCAATTTTTGGGTGTGCCTACCAATATTATTACTATTAACTGTAGTTGGAGATAATAAAAAGCGGTTGTTTCTGCATTTCTATGTGGAGCAGCCGCTTTTTTTGCACCATACACAGCATTGATATATTTCTCAATAAATTCCGACTATTCCCCGTGAATTATTGACAAAAACAACAACAGGAAGTATAATAAAAGGTACTTGAGTGTTAAGGTGATGCATGAGCATGTGTGAGAAAAGGGTGCTGAAAATATCGCATATGGAGGAAAGCACGGAGCTGCTCGGACCGTTCGACCGATTTGTCATATGGGTTCACGGGTGCTGTTTTGACTGTGAAGGCTGCCTGGCTGTCAATACCAAAAACGGCGCGTTTGAAGAGATCGAAGTGAGCAGGCTTGCCCGAAGGATTGCGGAAAGTTCATGCGAGGGAATCACCGTAAGCGGCGGTGAACCGTTTCTGCAGGCGGCGGCGCTTCTGGAGCTGATTAAAGAGGTCAAGTCAATTCGTGATATAGGGGTGATCATCTATTCTGGTTTTACGATGGATGAAATCAAAAATGACGCTCAAAAATCCCCCCTTCTGGCATTCACAGATATTCTCATCGACGGTAAATATATCCAGGAGCTGGACGACGGAAGAGCCTATGTCGGCTCATCCAATCAAATCATTCATTATCTGTCGCCGCGGTATGCAGCCGCCGGAGAACAATATTATCATTCCAGGAGAAGGCGTGCGGAAATCAAATTTTCAGCCACGCAAGCCGTACTGATTGGAGTTCCCTCAAAAAATGTGCTGAAAATATGGGAGGATCTCAAAGAGAAAGGCGGAGGAAAGAACAATGACTTCTGAAATACAGTTTTTTGGAAAAGACAAGCTCAGGTTAAATATCCTTCGGGAGGTTCTGGAAGGAAAAATCAGTCTCGGCTTTCAGTTAGGCAGCGGAGCGGTGCAGGACTATGCCTCAGCGATTCACGAAGAAGGCAAAAGGGTGTATGTTTGCGGCAAGTTCAATCTGTCCGAAAATGCAAATGACGGCGATACCATCACGGTTCGTCCGATCATGATTGATCAGCCGCTCACCGTCATTTTCCATGCAAACACCGAACTCTCGGGCAAGAAGGCATTGGTTGTGCGGGGCTCCACCAAAGCGGTTGAGCATGAAATTGAAATCACCAATGAAACGGCTTCCATAGAACTTGTTCCACAGGACAAACAGTGTTATCTGGTGAAGGTAATCAGCCGCGGCAGCAGTGACGCATCCATTGGCGACAGCGCGTCA
>ONYN01000294.1 GCA_900322085.1 uncultured Eubacteriales bacterium
CTGACACGATCGCCATACATTCCTCACAACTGAGCAGATCAGACTTAATGATCGTCCTGCTCTCTTCTTGGTTCAGATTCTCCGAATGAATGATTCTGCGTCGGAAGTTGGCAAGCGTTTTTTCATAAACCGTACGGGCCGTTCTGCCGTTGGAGTAGTATTCCATCCGGGTCATACTTTCAAATATCGGAACATAGTATTCTCTCACATCAGGCGCAAGAATAAAGCCGCCCTTTTTACAGAAAAGAGAAAAAATATCAAACATTTCCTCCGCCGAGAAATCTTTGAAATGCACTTCTTCAATGCGCGAACGCATACCGCTGTTGGATTTGTACAACCCCTGCATATCCTTCTCGTACCCGGCAAAAATCAGACAGCATTTTCTGCGGTGTTCCGGCACGTCCATAAATGCAATAATCTGTTCGAGGGTCTCTTTTTTATAGCCCACCTCCGCCCCGCTTCCTCCCGCATACGAAAGGCTGTAGGCTTCGTCTATAAACAACACGCCATTGATTGATTTTTTGAGAAGTTCATAGGTTTTTTTATCGGTCTCGCCCACATACTGACCGATCAGATCCTTCGCGGTGCAGGACAGAAAGTTATTTGTCTTGACAATCCCGAGTTCATACAGACATTCGGCAAAAAGCTTCGCGCTTGTCGACTTGCCTGTTCCGGGGTTTCCCACAAAGAAATAATACCCGGGATTCATATTGTAAAGCGAACCTCCGCTCTTTCTGGCGTACAGAATTTCCTCCTGCTTGCGTACAATTACTTCCTTCAAATCCGACAGACCGATCTGTTCATTGAGATCCTTCATAATGTCGTCAAGTGTTCTGGGATTGAGCTGATCCTTGATTTTTTCAAGCTCGTCCTTTGGAATATCATCGACAGTGTAGGTATAACGGTCGGCGCTTTGATCGGATGAAATACGCCTGAGCAGCAGTTTTTTCATATCGATGACAAGTTTTTTCACTTCACCAGCGTTTCCGAAATCTTCGGTACGAGTGTTGTATTGATGTTCCATGATAAGCTCAACGTATCGGTGAGCTTCGTCTGTAATCATCCTGCCCTGTTGCTCTATGGTCTTATCGAATATTTTTACAAGCTGAGAAGGATTATAGTCGGGAAATTCCACTATTCTCACACGTCGTGAAAGTCCTGCATTCATTTTAAGGAAATCCTCGACACGGTTGGAATACATGCCGAATATCATTTTGAAATCATTGGCATTCTCCGTCATGCGGGTCATCATCGCGCCAACTATCTCAGCGGAATACGCGGAGTCGGTTATCTGATATGCCTCATCTATATAAAGCAGCGCATTGTGGTCGATGGCTTCCTGTATTATTTCTACAGTCTTGTTTTTGGAATCGCCGACATGACTTCCTATCAACTCCGACGCGTCCACAAACATTGTCTCCGCTCCGCCGAGAACGCCCATCTGATGATAAAACTCCCCCATCATTTTACCTACTGTGGTTTTTCCCGTGCCGGGATTGCCCGCAAAAATGTAATGATCCGGATAGGAATCCGGCTTGACTCCACGCCGCACGCAGTCCTCCGCGTCAAGTATTTCCAGCCGTACATTTTCAAACAAATCCTTGACAAAATCCAGGCCGACATATTTGGCAAGTTCATCGTAAATGTCGTCAATGGATGACACGCCGTGCTTATCGAAGTATTTGCCATAGTTTCCGAAATCCTCAGCGACAATGCATCGTTCCTCGTCGTCACGAAGCGATGCCTGCATTTTGACGTCACGGGCTATGGCAACGACGTCGCGGGCATTGCCGAAATTGGCACGGTCGCGCTGGTCGTACAGATTACGGAAAAACAAATCCAGATCAAGCGGCTGCTCGTCGTCTTCGTCGCCTATGAATCTGTATCCGTCCTTGCGGCAGCTTGATATAAATATATCCCGGAGCAGATCGGGCGGATAATCCTCAATGGTCAACATGTTCGACTTTCCGAAGCGGCTGCTCAGCCCCGGATTCATTTTTAGCAGTTCGTCCATCGGTTCGGGATACCCTGCCATAATCATGCAGAAACGGTACTGCTTGGTATTGGTCATCGCCGCGACTATCTCATCAATCGCTTCTTTGGAGTAATTATTGTCCTCACTTTTGTCAATCAGCGAATATGCATCGTCCACAAACAGAACGCTCTCCTGCGCCTCCATTATCTTTTCGCGTGTTCGTCCGGGAGTGCCTCCCACATATCTGTCAACGAGATCGTCCTTGGTGGCTTCTATGGTGAGTCCTTTTTTTAGTATGCCGTTCTCGTAGAAAATCTGTCCGATCAGCCTCGCAACTGTAGTCTTGCCTACACCGGGATTGCCTCTTATGACAAAATTCGGAATCGGATAATCGAAATCAGATTTGTCGTCCGGCAAATCAATCCGTTCATTTGAACAAACCGATTTTGTAGTTGTCACGGCAGTTCTGTGTTGCTTCAAAGCCCGGGCTTTCTTTTTCCTGTAGTCGTCAACAATCTCACTGACTCGCCTGGCGACTGCTTCCCAGCCCCGTGTATGCATCAGTTTCTCCATCGGATCGGAGGTATCGTTTGCCTTGAATCGGCTGTAGATTCGTTTTACGGTTTCTTCGGTGAATTCGACGGTTTCACCGTCTTGCCGCTTCATATACCTTACGATGTTTTCATAGACCGAGCTGAGATATCCCGCGCGATTCTGTTCGCGGTCGGCTTCACGGCTGAGAAACATGAGCGAGGAAACGATGGGCTTTATATCCCCGCGCCTGAAGTGCAGACGCTTGCCGCTGTCTCCGACTATCCGCAGATATTCCAGCATATATCGGAATTCGTCCTGATTGGGCAGGCCAATGTGAATTGTACAGCTTCGGTTAACAGTCTTATTGCTGTTGAAAAACCTGTTTCGGAACACGTTGCCGCTTGCCAGATGATCAAGAAGATGCGACAGCGAATCGGAATTCATCTGGGGGGCCAGGAATATGCAAATATTTTCGTTGCTGTTGAGTCCGTATTCGTCCCACAGGTGCGAAAGCAGCTCAGAGTATTGCTGTAGCGGAGCGGCACCGTCAGTGACAAAATCCTGAAAGAAGGTGAACACTATCGCCGTTTTTACGCTTCCGTCGGACATCATCTTTTTTGCATCGTCCAGAAATTCTGCGGGAGTGATTTTGGGCTGCTTATAGATAAGCCTGACTTTCTGTCCGTCGGAAGCGCCGCTATTTTGCGCAATTTGCTGATTCTGAGCATTTTCGTTTTCCGGTGCTGTTTCAGGCGATAGATCGGTTGACAACTGAGACTGTGCCGCCGATGCGGAAGGGTTGAGAATTCTGCGTTTCCTGCGTCCGGTCTTGGACTGAGGCATAGTCGGTAAAGCAGGTGCATTGTCATGCGTATGGGATTGCTGAAGACGCTTATTCTTATTGATGGCAAGGACAGCGCTCTCATCATCAAGTACAAATTTGCCGACATTTTTGGCTCCTGAATAATACACGATCTGTTGGTAACCCAGGCTGCGGAGATATTGATTCAGAAAGGGGCGGAAATTATTCTTTTGCAAATCAGGCGAAATAAACATATCATCCAGATTGCCGTAAAGCAGGAATATCTTATTCAGTTCGGGACGTTCCAGTACAGAACCCATTTTATCTCCCTCGTTTGATATTGAAATCTATGTCTGTTATTGTTTTAATTTCTTTTTGGTTTCGGTGTCGGATGAAAGCTTATTGCGGGTTTCACCTTTGCATTTCAGACGGCACTCGGCATATGGATTGGAACCTTTGACCACATTTTCAATACATTCGCGATAATACGCTTTGCGTTCTTCGTTTGCCTCGTCGCCCTTTATCTGCTTTAAATCAACATGGGTCTGCACGTCTCCGTTTTCCAGCAGCTCAGGAGCAAGCGTGATAATCAGCTCCTCCCCTGTCGCTTCATTTTCAAGGCCAATGTGAAGCGCCTTATCGTGGGCATTGTCATCATACGCGTATCCGCTGAATGTGAAATTATGTTCCTCAAAAAAATCAATGATATCCTCGCTGATGTTCTGACGCGAAAAGGCATTGTTCATATTGGCAACAGCCTTATTGAGGCAAATGGAAATGGCCGGATACAATTCGTTATTCAGAAAATCGACCGAAGACTTTAGCTGCTCGGTTGTGAGATTTTCCGCATCCGGCCGGCGAAGTGCTTCATACATTTCGGTTGCCCTGTGACGCAGATAGTCATAACGCGTCTGACCTTTGGCGTTTTTGTCGGTATAATCAGCAATGCGCACACCGACGATTTCATTTTCCAGCGTCTTGCCGGAGCATTTTTCCGCGTGAGCCTTGGCGCTTTCGGTGATTGTTTCCTGAGACTCGATGAAAGTTTTTACCTCCTCGGAAAGCACCAGCGCAAGCTTGTAATAATTTTCCCATTCCTTTTGTGCGGCGTCCGCGTCATAGATCTCTTCCAGGGCCGATGAAGCAACGTCCTTTGCTCCCGCTATAGCACTTTCATAGCTGCCGCTGTTATACAGACTTATGACCTGATTGAGTTGTTTCCGGAGGTTTGAAAGCTGCCTTGAAGAAAATTTTTGTCCGTTATAATCCTCTTGCAGCGCTGTTACAAGCGTTGTTGCCTCGCTGATATAGGCTTCGGCAATTTCCGCCGCCCGCTTGTTTTTTTCCGCGACATTGCTTTTTATCTGTTCAAGCTCATTCATCCGGACGGCGTACTGTTCGTTCATCCGCTCCGTGATTGCGGTCATGCTTTCGCTTATCTTTTCGCGATAATCAGCGTTGAAACGCTCCTGCGCGTCAGTGATGGAATGAATCACTTGAGTATGCGACTGCTTCATCTGCCTGACATAATTGCCAAACGCCTCTACATCCTGCTGCTGTGCCGCCCGGCTCATTGCAAGCCTCTGAGCCTCAAGCTCTCTCATCATTGCATCGGACGTTCTGATATTCAAGGCGTTCTGCTCATTCATGCTTCGCTGCATTTCGCTGCGGAAATTGCCTATGCTGATGGCAGCATCGCTCTGACGAATTTCCCGACGCTCTTCTCTCTTTTTCTGTTCATAACTGACCGCTGCCGAGCCAGCCTTGACTCCTGCGGCGACAATTCCCGCAACGGCAAGTCCACCCAGTACAAACGGCAGCGCCCCAAGCGCCAGCAGCGGCACCAATACAAGACCGGTTGATTCTCCACTCATAACAGAACTCTCCTCTTTGTCATCATTTTTAGTTGTTTTCCCGTTTCAGCTGTTCCAGATCTTTGGCTGTTTCTTTATAGGCTTTGTTTGCGTTCGCTTGAAGCTCGTTAACATCAGGCGTGTAAAGGATCACGTTGTCTTTATCTTCCTCGTCAAGCGAAATCGCTTCGCAGATATGGGCGTATATGTCACGCGAATACTGCGGCTGTTCCGCTCCCCCGAAATCAATGTGAAGTATTATTTTGTTGTCCACCCGTCCTTTGCTTTCTATGGGCAGAATATACACATAGATTCTGTTTCCGGAGGCGTTTTCAAACACCAGTTTAAGCCATTCCCGCGTGTCTTCTCGCAGCGAGTCGTCTCCAAACTGAATTTGAATGTAATCGCGGTATTCCTTAGTGGCAGCGGCTTCGGGACTTGCCTCCCGGAATCCCGACAGTTCGTCGATCCATCGAAGATTGATTTCATCTGTGAAGAAATCTATTATGCATTCGCCCCACTCGGCACGCTTGCAGGATGCGGCGTACCTGCTCTTGTCAATTACACTCATGGCAGTAAGCCTGTCGTTCAAGCCGTCGACCTCCTGAATGAATTGTTTCAAGTCGTCGGTGGTTGCCCCGTCGGGTCGCTTGAAATAAGCAGCCTTTCCTTCTTTCTCCACATCGGAAATGACAGCGTTGATTCTGTTACAGGCCATAACGACAGCCGCGTATTCACCACGCGACCAGTAATTGATCTCAATGAGCCGGTTTCTGCGGGAATCGCAATTCTCGTCATTCTGACCGATATATTGCTTCCAGTCGTCAAGCTCCTGCTTTATCATGCTGCGAAGATAATGAAGCTTAAATGAGAGCAGATCAAATTGCTTATCCCACTCGGTTGCCTTGTCGTCAATATTGTATCCCAGACGTTCCAAACCCGATCTGGCGGAAATGGCAACAGCGGTGGCCGCTTCAAACATTCCCGACTTTAATAGCTGCTGTGCATCCTTTATGGCATTGTAAAAAACCGCAAGCCGCTTAGGCATAAATTTTTCATGGGGCTTTGCTTCGATCTCGCGAAATTCCGCTACTGCATTTTGAAGATATTCCTGAGCCTGCGCTCTGCTTCCTTCTTCTCGCTTTGAAATATCGCCCCGAAGAGCCTGCACTGCCTCCTGAAGCTCTTGATTTTTTCGGGCAAGTTCTTCCTCGCTGCGTCTGACACCGGTAAGAATCCGATTGTAATCCGAGTCAATCTCCGCTAGCTTCCTGCCTGCTTCATCACTGATCGAATACTCATATTCCCTCAGCAGACGTTCATATTCAGACTTTGCCGCGTTGTCATGTTCCTTGATAGCACGCTGCATTTCAGCCTGATATACATTCAGATTACGCCTGTTTTCTTCAATCAGCCTGTTTCTGGCGCGCTCTGCCTCTTCATTCTGCTGTTTGAGCTGCCATTGCAGATCTTTTACTTCACGCTCCAGACGTTTCAACTCGTCCATTTTATCAGCTCTTTACTGTCTTTTATTGGATTTGACTTCGTTTTCTATATCCATCGTCTTTTTTTGCCTGCCGAGAATCACAACAGCAATCTGTTTCTCAGCCTGTTCCAGCTTTGCCGATATCTCAGCCATCAGCTCCTCAATCGGAACAATATCGTTGTCCTTATAATAATCAAGCACCGACTGATCAACGCCAAACTGCAGCTTATATTCACCAAGCTGTTTCTCAAAAGCATCGTAATCCTTCTGATATTCAATTTCAAGCTTTTCGATCAGTTTATCCGCATCTGTTATCTTTTCTTTATGCTTTCTGTTTCTTTCCTCTGCGGCTTTGACATCATCATTAACCGCATTGTTATCACCATTGTCACGATTGTCTGACGGCACCGACTCCGCCAGAATTTCCTCCGGCTCTGCTTCTCCGTATGTCAGTCTGAGCAGATATTTTATGCTGCCCTGAGGGATGAATTCCACCGACGTCAGCATGTCATTTATGTCATATTCACACTCAACAGACTTGGTTGCGCCTCTGAATATGCTGAGTTTCCTTTCGCTATCTGAATCAACACCGGTGAACTCAAACGCAATCTTCATTATACCGCTCACGGAGATCGGACGGATGGTAAGAACCTCTCCGGAAGGATTCTCCGACAAATTGAATTTGCCAAGCACCTTCATCCTGCTGTCAGGGCTGTGAATCCGGGAAAAATAATCTTGATATTCACCGTCGTCCAGCGCGATGGAAATGTTAATTTTTCCGTCGGTAATATCTTTTAATATATTCAGCCTCACCGAGTCTTTTCCGAATAATTCGATTTCAGAAGTCATCGCCGATTCCTCCGTTTTTTGATTTGATTTCCTCCCATATTTTCAGCACAGTAGCAGACGGCACACCAATCAGGCTCACTTTGTCACGGCCAAATTTTATCTCTGCCCGCCTTTTGGAAGCTGAATAATATTTTCTCCCGATTTCCCGGTATCTGTCGGTAAGGTAATACAGGCGTTGATTCGATGAACCGATATAGGCGCGTCCGTCATCCAGCTCCTTGATGTATCTGCCGTCAATCAGAATATCCGCCAGTTCCAATAGTTTCATATAATCAGTATTTGACTGAAGCTCCTTCAAGGTAAATCCGGAGTAAACAATGACTCCTGTGTCACGCACCGAACGCACCGCCTTCACAAGCGCAACCAGTGCAGCCGTCTGCAAAAACGGTTCTCCCCCACTGATTGTAATTCCCTCGCAGTTGGATTTGATAATCCGCTCCGTCAGTTCATCCACCGACATTTCGGTATATTCACCGTATCTGGTATTGAACGCGAGACATCCCTCACAGTCAAAGCAGCAGCCGTGAACCCATATGACAAAGCGGTCGTATGGCCCCAGCAGTTCGGTGTGAGCCTCTGTATGTGATATCTTTAATACCGCTTTCTCATTCATTTTCACAAAGCTCCTACATTTTAGAGCCTGTTTAGAATCTCTCCACGCGCGTCTGGCTTGCATCTTTTCCGCCAGATTTTGCCAAAATCCTCGTTAATACACAAAG
>ONYN01000293.1 GCA_900322085.1 uncultured Eubacteriales bacterium
GATCGTTCTCATGCCCGCCGTGGTTTTGCAGATCAGCTTATCAAATACCATGAACAGCGAAGGCAGTACGAGTACCACAGAGAACATACTGATCAGTGCGCCTCTTGCCATCAGCATACAGAGTGAACCGATGATATCCACATCGGAATAAAGAGCCACTCCGAAGGTCGCCGCGAAGAATCCAAGCGCGCTGACCGCGATAGAACCGATGCTTGTGGAGAGTGCTGTTTTGATGGCTGCCTTTTTGTCCGCGCCGTTTACGCGCTCCAGCTTGTAACGGGAGGTCATGAGAATCGCGTAGTCCACCGTCGCGCCAAGCTGAATGGTGCTGATGCAGATCGGCGCAATGAACGGAAGCTGAGTGCCGGTATAGTAGGGAATGCCAAGGTTGATAAAGATAGCGAACTCAATGACTGCCACCAGAATGAAGGGAAGTGAAATGCTCTTCAGCACAATGGCGATAATCACGAAAATGGCGATAATGGAGATCGCGTCCACCACCTGAAAATCGCGGTTGGTAATGCTGATAAGATCTTTCGTGCAGGGAGCCTCTCCAATCAGCATGGCGTCTTTGTCGTATTTTTTGATAACGCTGTTGATCTCGTCTATCTGACAGTTCACCTCGTCGGTAGCGACTTTGTATTCGGAAGTGACCAGCATGAGTTGGTATTTGTCGCCTTTGAGTATTTCTCTGAGGGAATCGGGAATAACGGCTTCAGGAACTCTGTTGCCTATCAGCGAATCAAGACTAAGCGCGGTTTTGACGCCTTTGATCTGTTTTATTTCGTCGGTCATGCTTCTCGCGTCGCTTTCGGGAAGCATGGCGTCGGCGAGAATCATGTGGGTCGAGGACATATCAAATTCGTCCTGTAGTTTGTTGGTGGCAATGACATATTCCATGTCTTCGGGCAGCGTCGCGCCAAGGTCGTAATAAACGCTTGCGTTGCTCTGTCCGTAATAAGCCGGGCCAGCAATGACTAAAAACAGAATAATGAAGGCCGGAAATACCTTTATAATGCCTCCGGCAATGCCGTCCATTTTCGGCATAAGAGGTTTGTGGCGTGTCTTTTCGATAAGACCGTCAAACAGCAGAATCATGGAAGGCAGAGTCGTGACGCAGCCTATCACGCCAAATACAACGCCCTTCGCCATCACTATGCCGAGATCAAGCCCCAACGTAAATGTCATGAAGCAGAGGGCAAGGAAGCCCGCAACCGTGGTGACAGAACTGCCGACAACGGAAGTGAGGGTGGCTGAGATCGCCTGGGCCATGGCGTATTCTTTGTTGTCGGGGAATTTCTGCTTCTGTTCGCTGTAGCTGTGCCAGAGGAAAATGGAGTAGTCCATCGTTACAGCCAGTTGCAGCACCGCCGCCAGCGCCTTGGTGATATAGGAAACCTCTCCCATAAAGATATTGGTGCCGAGGTTGAGGAGAATGGCCATTCCTATGCTGGCGAGAAACACCAGCGGAATGACAAACGAATCGAGGAAAAGCGTCATCACAGCAACAGAACACAGTACCGCAATACCGACGTAGATCGGTTCTTCCTTTTCACAGAGATTTTTCAGGTCTGTTACCATCGCTGACATGCCGGTAACAAAGCATTTGCTGCCGGCTATGCGGCGAATGGAAGTGATCGCGTTCATTGTTTCGTCCGCGCTGGTGGACGTGTCAAAGAACACCGCCATCAGTGTGGTGTCGCCTTTGTTGAATTTTTCGTACAGGCATGTGGGGAGAAACTCTATAGGAATATTCGAGCCTAATAAGCTGTCATACCATACAACACTGGTGACGTGATCGACCTTTTCTATCTGTCCTTTCAGTTCGGACACTTCCTCAGGTTCCATGCCCTCCACCATCAGGATGGAAAACGCGCCCTTGTCAAAATCCTCGAGCAGAATATTCTGCCCTTTCATCGTTTCGATATCGTCGGGAAGGTAATTCAGCATATCGTAATTGATTCTGGTGAGCGCCATGCCTATCACCGACGGAACGAGCAGTATCACGGCACAAAGCAGGATGAGCTTTCTATGCTTTACCACAAGGTCGCCAAATCCGTTCATATTCATACCTCCAAAATAAATACTGTCGCGGGTTTTCCCGCTTGCTATGATTCTATGATTTTTTGAGCAATGTATCAATAGTCACCTGTCGCCGAAATGCTTAATTTTCAGACACATGACGGATTATTGTCTGATTTTTTACCGATCGGTTATGACGGTTTAAGAAAAGTTTAAAATAGTATGATTGAATTACACTATCATAGATTTGATAATCTGATTGAATGACAGAATATACAACCGAGCCGCCGCATATACTGGCAGCACTGACTATAACGAAAAGGGGATTTATAAAAAAACTATGGCGAATTTCACACGGGAAGCGATCAAATCCACATTTATCAGACTGCTGGAGGAAAAGCAGTTCAGCGAAATTACGGTCAAAAACATCGTGGAGGAATGCGGCATCAACCGCAATTCCTTCTATTATCACTTTCAGGATTTACCTTCGCTGCTGGAGGAAATTATCAGAGAAGAATCCGACGCGGTTATCAAAAAATATTCCTCTGTCAACTCCATTGTGGAATGTTTTGATGCGATTGAGGAATTTGCCTCCAACCGCAAGCGCGCGATTCTGCACATCTACCGTTCCGTAAACCGTGACGTGTTCGAGCGATATCTGATGAAGACCGGCGAGTATTTTCTTTCGCGCTACATAGACGCCCTTGCTGCTGAGGGCGAAATAGACCAGTTCCTTATCTCCCGCAACAAGTCCTTGATTGTGGGCTATTACAAGTGCCTTTTCTTCGGCGTGATCATTGAATGGCTGGAAAGCGGCATGGACGAACAGCTTGCCAAGGATTTCCGACGCATCTTCCGCTTGAAAGCCGACACAGCTGATGGGCTTGCGGAAATTCTCAGATCACAGATTTAGACGCGTTTTTGTATGTTTGTTTCTCAATCAGAAAAGCCACTTTAGTCAGACGAAAAATACCGCATCTTCATTTTTGAA
>ONYN01000292.1 GCA_900322085.1 uncultured Eubacteriales bacterium
CAATGAATTTGATTCAATAAAAATCGGTCTTGCTTCACCGGAGCAGATCAGAAGCTGGTCATACGGTGAGGTCACAAAACCCGAAACTATCAATTACCGCACACTCAAGCCCGAAAAGGACGGTCTTTACTGCGAAAGGATTTTTGGCCCGCAGAAAGACTGGGAGTGTCATTGCGGCAAGTACAAAAGAATAAAGTACAAGGGCAAAAAGTGCGAAAAGTGCGGCGTTGAGATAACCCGTTCAAAAGTACGCCGCGAACGTATGGGCAGCATTGAACTTGCCGCCCCCGTATCGCACATATGGTACTTCAAAGGCATCCCCTGCCGCATCGGATTTATGCTGGACATTACTCCCAGACATCTGGAAAAGGTGCTTTATTTCGCCTCATATATTGTAACCGATCCCGGCGATGTGCCCCGCCTTCAGTACAAGCAGGTACTCAACGAAAATGAGTACAGCGAGCTGAAAGAAATGTATGGCGACGAATTCAAGGCGGAGATGGGTGCGGAAGCGATTCAGAAGCTCCTCGCTGACATCGATCTGGAGCAGCTTTCCGGCGAACTGAAAGCTGAGCTTGAAACCGCTTCCGGCCAAAAGAAAGTACGCCTCCTCAAAAGACTCGACGTAGTGGAGTCATTCCGTCTTTCCGGCAACCGCCCGGAATGGATGATACTGAACGTCATTCCTGTCATCCCCCCGGATATTCGCCCGATGGTACAGCTCGACGGCGGCAGATTTGCCACCAGTGACTTAAATGATCTTTATCGCAAGGTCATCAACCGCAACAACCGCCTTAAGAGACTGCTTGAACTGGGCGCGCCCGAAATCATCGTCCGCAACGAAAAGAGAATGCTGCAGGAATCTGTTGACGCTCTGATCGACAACGGCAGACGCGGCAGACCTGTTACAGGTCCCAACAACCGCACACTCAAATCACTCTCTGAAATGCTTAAGGGCAAACAGGGCCGATTCCGCCAGAACCTTCTCGGCAAGCGCGTGGACTATTCCGGACGTTCGGTTATCGTCGTCGGCCCTGAACTGAAAATGTATCAGTGCGGTCTGCCGAAGGAAATGGCGCTTGAGCTTTTCAAGCCGTTCGTTATGAAGCGCCTGACCGAAAAGGGCGACGCGCAGAACGTTAAATGTGCCCGCAAGATGGTTGAGCGCGGTGAACCCAAGGTCTGGGACGCTCTGGAAACCGTTATCAAAGGACATCCCGTCATGCTCAACCGCGCTCCTACCCTTCACCGCCTCGGCATTCAGGCGTTTGAGCCGGTTCTTGTCGAAGGTCGCGCCATCAAGCTTCACCCGCTGGTATGTACCGCGTTCAACGCCGACTTCGACGGAGACCAGATGGCTGTTCACGTACCGCTCGGTTCCGAAGCGCAGGCGGAGGCCAGACTGCTTATGCTCGCTTCCGGCAACCTGCTGAAGCCTTCCGACGGTAAACCGGTTGCTGTGCCTACACAGGATATGGTTCTCGGTTCCTATTACCTCACCCTCGACAAGGACGGTGAACCGGGCGAAGGCAAGTACTTCAAGGACTTTAACGAGGCGCTGCTGGCTTACGATTCAAAGGTCATCACACTTCATTCCAAGATTAAAGTCCGCCGCACAGGCGAATTCAACGGCAAGCCCATTACCAAGATGATCGACACCACCGTGGGCAAGATCATATTCAACCGCCCCATACCGCAGGATCTGGGCTTTACCGACCGTTCCAACGAAGACAAATGCCTCAATCTTGAAATAGATTTCCTGGTCGGCAAAAAGCAGCTCGGTCAGATCATCGAGCGCTGTATCAAGGTGCACGGTGTTGCCAAGACTTCCGTTGTGCTGGATGAAATCAAGGCGCAGGGTTACAAGTACTCCACCAAGGGCGCACTCACCGTCGCCGTATGCGATGCGACCATTCCTCCCCAGAAGAAGGAAATCATTGCTAACACGGAGCACGAGGTTGACAACGTGCTTAAGCTCTTCCGCAGAGGTCTGCTCACCGACGAAGAACGTTACAACCTCACCATCAAGGCATGGGAAAGAGCTACAACCGACGTTGCTAACGCGCTGAGCTCCAACATGGACAGATACAACCCCATTCAGATGATGGCGCATTCCGGCGCCCGCGGTTCCGCCAACCAGATCAAGCAGCTCGCGGGTATGCGCGGTCTGATCGCCAACACATCCGGTCGTACTATCGAAATCCCGATTCGTTCCAATTACCGTGAAGGTCTGAATATCCTCGAATACTTCATTTCTTCCCGCGGCGCCCGCAAAGGTCTGGCCGATACTGCTCTGCGTACCGCCGACTCGGGTTACCTGACACGCCGACTTGTGGATGTTTCTCAGGAAGTCATTATCCGCGATGACGACTGCGGATGTGAGCACGGCATTGAAGTCTACGCCATCAAGGACGGCAGCGAAGTGATCGAGCCGCTGGAGGAAAGACTCTACGGCAGATACCTTGTCAACGATTTCTGCGACGCAGACGGCAACGTGCTTGTTTCAAAGAACAAGACCATGGATGACGCCGACGCAAAGATTATCGTTGAATCGGGTGTTGAACGCGTTGAAATACGCTCCATCCTCACCTGTCAGTCCAAGCGCGGCATATGCAAGAAGTGCTACGGCAACAACCTGGCAACCGGCAAGGCGGTCACTAAGGGGGAAGCCGTTGGTATCATCGCGGCTCAGTCCATCGGCGAACCCGGTACCCAGCTTACCATGAGAACTTTCCACACCGGCGGTATCGCCAGCGCTGAGGATATTACACAGGGTCTTCCCCGTGTTGAAGAACTCTTTGAAGGCAGAAAGCCGAAGGCACTCGCTATCATCAGTGAAATTGACGGTATTGTTTCCCTGGAGGAAGACAGAACCAAGAGCGTCGTTAAAAACAACGTGGTGGTCACCAACACTGAAACCGGTGAAAAGCGCTCCTACCTCATTCCGTTCGGCTCCAGAAGAAAGGTGCAGGAAGGCGACTTCATCAAGGCCGGCGACAGAATCACCGACGGTTCAGTCAATCCACACGACATTCTCGCTATCAAAGGCTCCAACGCGGTTCAGGAATACCTCATCGAGGAAGTCCAGCGTGTTTACCGTTTGCAGGGTGTTGACATCAACGACAAACATATCGAGGTTATTGTCCGTCAGATGATGAAGAAAGTCCAGGTTGAAGATCCCGGAGATACCATGCTGCTGCCCAATGTGCTGGTGGATAAATCAGAATTTGAAGCAGCCAACGAAGAGATCATGGCCCGTCGCGAGCAGGAGGGCAACGAAACCCTTCGCATTGCCACCTGCCGTCCCGTTATGCAGGGTATCACAAAGGCATCGCTCTCTACAGAATCCTTCCTTTCGGCGGCTTCCTTCCAGGAAACCACAAAGGTTCTCACCGACGCTGCCATCAAGGGCAAGATCGATCCTCTGATCGGTTTGAAGGAAAACGTCATTATCGGCAAGCTGGTTCCGGCAGGTACCGGAATGGTTGTCGCTACCGATAAGGTCGTGGAAGTTGAGCCTATCACCAGCATGGATAACTGATTGATCCCAATCTGAAATCATATATTATGCAGCCACATACCTGATCATACGGTATGTGGCTGCTTATACTAACCATGTATTGAGTATTTACTATAAAAATATTAAAAAAAATCATGCAAATTGATATATTGTTTTGTATTGAAATTACCGGATAAAGAATATATAATATTAGGTAAGGTATTTTATCCTCATACATTTATTTATATTTGAAAGTTGGAGTAAAATGAAAGACAATAATCAGACTGTCCCGGATGTCAGTTCAGAAGCTGCCGCCGAAGAGACAAAAACCGAAAAAGAATCCTCCGCAAGAAAAAGCGATATTGAACTTTTAACAGGCATCAGCGAAAAGTATTCCCTTTCCGTACTGGAAAAAAAGGTAATCGACAAAATCGTTTCTCTGCTTGAAACAAAGCAGATGCGCAATGTGCTCCCCAAGCAAAATGTAGGCGATTCGGTCTTCAAAATGTATTCCTCAGACGAAGAACCTACGGAGTTTCTTGTGGACAGAGTGGAATTTGATGATTTCGGCTGGAACCTGGTCAGTTATGAAAAATTCGGCACCTCTGAAATAGAATTCGTTTTCAGCGAAAGAGATTACAATAAGTTTTTCTTTGACAGTGCGGAAGCTGCAAAGGAATATTACCATAAAAAGTAATTTCATACGGAAACATGTTGACCCTCAATTGAATATTCAAAAAAACTGTGAAAAGATGAGTACGCGGTTATGATCATCTCAGAGAGCCCGGTACGGTGTGAACGGGTATGCTATGACCGCGGAATATGGTCTTGGAGTTCCGCTTCCGAGTGTGTGGCTTTGACAAAACCTCACATCAGGCTGCGGTGTGTGCGCACGTTACAGCGCAGGTGTGCAGGAATTCATTGTTCCGCACCCGTTGAGGCTGCTTGCCGTGAGGAAGCAGCAAATCAAAGGTGGTAACACGAAGCTGTTTGTTCAAACGTCCGCTTTCGTCCTTTTTGCAAGGGAAAACGGGCGTTTTTATTGATTCAAGTAAAGGAAGAGATCATTTATGTGTCAGAAGCACGATAAAGAAAAGTTTTACATTACAACCCCCATCTACTACCCCTCGGGCAATCCTCATATCGGTCATTGCTATACCACTGTTGCCTGCGATACTCTGGCCAGGTATAAAAGAGCCAAGGGCTATGATGTAATGTTCCTCACCGGTACTGACGAACACGGTCAGAAAATAGAAGACAAGGCAAAGGAAGCCGGCCTTACTCCCAAAGAATATGTTGACGGTATTGTAGCCAATTTTGAAAAACTCTGGGAATTCATGGGCATTTCATACGACCGCTTCATCCGCACCACCGACGATTATCACGTTGCATCTGTTCAGAAGATATTCAGAGAGCTTTATGACAGAGGCTATATTTACAAGGGCGAATACAAGGGCAAGTACTGCAAACCTTGCGAGAGTTTCTGGACTGAAACGCAGCTGGTAGACGGCAAATGCCCGGACTGCGGCAGAGATGTCACCGACGCTTCAGAGGAAGCTTATTTCTTCAAAATCTCCGAATTTTCCGACCGTCTCGAAAAACTGCTCACCGAAACCGATTTTCTGCAGCCCCAGACACGTGTCAACGAGATGATCAACAACTTCATCAAGCCCGGTCTGGACGATCTCTGCGTTTCCAGAACCAGCTTCAAATGGGGCGTTCCGGTAGATTTTGATGAAGGTCATGTGGTATACGTTTGGGTAGACGCTCTTTCCAACTACATTACCGCTCTCGGTTATCTCAACGACAAATACGACGATTTTGATAGATACTGGCCTGCCGACGTTCATGTAATGGCCAAGGAAATTGTGCGGTTCCATTCCCTGATATGGCCGGCTATTCTGATGGCGCTTGATCTGCCCCTTCCCAAAAAGGTCTACGGTCACGGCTGGATCAATTTCGGCGGCAAAAAGATGGGCAAGTCAACGGGCAACGTGGTAGATCCGTTTATTCTGGGCGACCGCTACGGCGTTGACGCCGTAAGGTACCACATTCTGCGCGAGATGCCATTCGGCGGTGACTGCGATTTCAGCAACGAAAATATGATCAAGCGCATTAATTCCGACCTTGCCAACGACCTTGGCAACCTCGTCTCCAGAAGCGTCGCAATGGTGCAGAAATACTTTGGCGACACAATGACACGCGTCTTCACCCCCAATCCGGAGCAGGACGATGAATTTGTCAATGCGGTCAAGGCGCTTCCCGCTCTGGTCGAAAAGAATCTTGATGAGCTTCAGTTCTCCGTGGCACTTACGGAAATCTTCAAGGTGGTAGCCGCTGCCAACAAGTACATCGACGTCACAACCCCTTGGATTCTGGCGAAGGACGAGGCCAACACGCCCAGACTTTCTACCGTCATGTACAACCTGCTGGAATCCATCCGAATCATCAGCGTG
>ONYN01000291.1 GCA_900322085.1 uncultured Eubacteriales bacterium
ACGTCTTCATCAAAACTCGTGAGTCTAAACGAAAACGGGAATATGCCTTGTCTCGTCTTTTGACTGTAAAGTAAACGCTGGTGGGGCTCTGCCCCTGCCTTTTTCCTCCGGAAAAAGTGCTACCCCGCAAGGGCGCTGCTTTGGGAAAAAGACCTGCCAGGAGGAACAAGTTCCCCCTGGACTCCCATTGTTGGCGCTTCGCGCTTTCCTTTTTACTTTTACAAACGTCTGCTAAAAAGCCTGCGTGTCGGTTTTCCGATCAAACGCAGGCTCTGATGTTATTATTATACGATTGTCTTACTTCCCGTGACGGACGGTAATTCTGACCTTATTGTCAACCGGTACCTGACGCACCTTTTTGACGACCCCTACACGTTTTGCGGAATTTGCTTCTTCCACAAGTTCCGCCGGCTCGACAGCCTGCTCCACTTCGGGCTGCGGCTGAACGGCCTGAGCCGATACCACCGGCACATCCGGAGTGAATGTCGGCCGCACGCCGGCATATTCATATGCCGCCGCATTGGAGGCGTCTATCGTGGGCTGCGACATATCAAGCTGCATGGGAGGCGCGTCAAACGCACTCTGAGGCACCTGCTCGGGCAGAATATATTGCAGCTGAGGGGAATTCATGTGGATAGTCGGACCGACATTGCTCAGCTTGCTGATGTCAACCTGCTCGTAGCCGTCGCCGGAATACGGATTAATCGGCGCTTCGGGCTGCTGTGCCGGTACAACCGGTACAGCAGGCTCAACAGAAACCTCCGGTTCCTCGGCTTCGTCATGATAGCCGAAACCTATCGGATTCTGTCTGGCAGGCGGCGTGTATTGCTGCGGAGGTGCGTAGGGCTGCGCGATATAGGGATTATAGACCGCTTGATAGGCCGGCTGCACGGGCGGCTGAGGAGCATACTGCTGCTGGAGCGGAACGTAATTTTTCTGCTCGGCAGCGTCGTCCGCCGCATCAAGCAGCTTGTTGGCCTCTCTTATGGAATCCACGGAGGACTCAAAGTTACTGGGATAGGTCTTTTTGACCTGCGGCTTTCCCTCAGACTGACCACCTGCCGATTCCGGACGTGAATGAGGAGCTTCTGCCCTCTGTGCGGAATTCTGCTGATAGGGCGGATTGCCTTCTATTTCGCCCGAATTGACCTTTTTGGCAGCATCGGCGATGAATTTGGCACTGTATGGCCCCAGTACCGGAACGGCATAACCCTTGCCGTCGGAATAATCTATCTCTCCGGCACGCATGGAAAGCAGGCGTTCGACCTCGCTCTCGATGGTAGCCTCGGCGTTCTTGGGCTTGAGTCCGCTGTCGTGCTTGATGGCCACCAGTTTATGCACCGCTCCTGTAAGAGAAGCGTCTATCTTGTCTATTCTGTCCTGAAACTCGTCAAAAGCCAGATTCATGTCATCACGGGCGGCAGTGAGGTCTGCGCGAATCATGGCGGCCTCCTGTGCCGCGTCACCCGCAATGCGGATTACGTTCTCCTGATTCTCCACCGATTTCTGAAAGAGTCTGTCGGTGGCGCGCTTGGTAACTGACATAATGGAGGAAACGGATTTTTCTATTTCGTCAAACTGACGTTCGCGCAGGGTCAGTTCCCTGTTGCGCTCCTGCACGGTATCCAGACGAAGCTGAAGCTGATTCTTTTCCGAAGTGGCAGCATCTATCTTATTCTGAAGCGCCTCGTTGGCCACCTTGGCGGAAGACAGGCTGTTTTCCAGTTCCGCCACCTTGCCTGAGATGGAGCTGACCGACTCGGCAAGCGATGCACGATCACGCGATATAGTGGCGCGTTCCTCTTCCAGAGTGCGCTTGGCGTACTCCCAGTCGCGGCGCTCTTCCTTCAAATCCTTGATTTCCTGCTTCAGCTCTTCATTCTTTTCAACTTCCTCATCGACCTGGCTGAGCAGCTTTTCAAATTCAGTATCAACGGCGCTGCGGTCGTAGCCTACAAAGCGCCTGCGAAATCTCGTACCCGAATAATCCACGATGGTGCCTCCTCCTTCCTGAAAGGATAATATATAAAATGCTTGATAACGGCAAATAAAAAATGCGTAAACTACCGCAACTTAATCAATTAGTTTAATTATAACATAAAATATAAAAAATTCAATATTATTTTCATAATTTCTTAGATTTTTTATGCTTTCAATTGTTGATCCCTTTCTATTGTCAGCCTGAGCCCCTCAATCGCCGTTCTGATCGCCCTGTCGGTGTCGTGGGATTCGCAGTGATCGCCGTACTTGTCCCGCCGCGTCTGATTCCACACTACATGGAACAGTGCCGCCGCACGCACATTCCTTGCCGCCGCCACCGAGAATATGGCCGCCGCTTCCATCTCCGACGCAAGGCAGCCTCCTGCCATCCACGCGTCCCATTTGCGAATCAGTTCCGCGCCGTTCGGCATGCTGCGGGGGGAATGCTGCCCGTAAAAGGAATCCTTGCTCTGCACCACTCCGGTATGACAGGGCAATGCAAGCGCCTTAGCGCCGTCCACAAGATCTCTGACAAGTCCGAAGTCGGCAACGGCGGGGAATTCGATCGGCAGGTATTCGCGGCTGGTTCCTTCCATACGTATGGCTCCCGTGGCAATGACCACATCTCCGGCACAGACCTTCTCATGCATGCCGCCGCAGGTACCGACTCTGATGAAAGTATCCACTCCGAGACGGAGCAGTTCCTCCACGGCAATAGACGCCGAGGGGCCGCCTATGCCTGTCGATGTGACAAGAATCCTCTCGCCGTTGAGATGGCCTGACCATGTGCGGAATTCCCTGTTGCACCCCTCTTCACATGGATCTTCAAGATACTGCGCAATCTTCGGCACTCTCCCGGGGTCACCCGGAAGAATGGCGTATTTCGCCCTCAGGCTGGTCGGAAGTCCGATATGATACATGATTTCTTCATTCATTTTTTATGACACCGCCATTCACTATAATGATATACACATTCGCACGATAATTATAACATACCTTCCGAAAAAAATAAACCTGATTCACTAAAAAAACAGGGAAATCAATTTTGATGGGTACGCCTATTGAATACAACCAGCTGCAACGTAAATCGGGAGTCAGGATGGATTTGAATTGGATACGTGGTCTGTTGCGCCCGGGTATATCATAATTCGTGGCATATTGCAGCGATGGGCGCTGCGCGCTGTTTTTAATTGATTTCCGTATAAAAAAATCGCACGGCGGCAAGAGGATTCCATGTTCCTCCTGTCGCCGTGCTTTGTCAACAGAATGTGGGTAAGGCTAAATCATTCAATTTTTTAGGCAACCGGCGGTTTTACCAGTACGGCAGCCTGTTCCAGCTTTACATCATTGAGCGACAGCTTGGTGCCGTTAATTTCTACATGATCAATCTCGGACGTTTCCACATAATCCCCGAAGGCACAGTGGAAATCCCAGAAAGCGTGGAAATCCTCTTCGCTGCTGCCGGCGGATTCAGCAACATCTTCTCTGCTGGCAGGACCGCCTGCGCTGGTTCCCACATATACTCCTATTCCCTGATGAACCGTGCCGTCCTTCATAACCACCTTGAAATCAGGCGTCTCCTCTTCAAACGCCTTCTTGATGATCGCGGCGTCTTTTGTAGATGCCTGAAGCATAAACTGGGAATACCACGGTGAAACATATCCTGAATAGGCAGCTACATCATAGCCTTTGAATTTGACCCCCTCAGCAAGGTCAAACGCCTTGGCAAAGGATGTCTTTTTTACAGCGAACTGAATGCCTCCGATCTTGATATCCGGCTCATCGCTGTTAGGAATGGCTCCCGCAACAGAAATCGCAAGCTGCTGTCCGTCTGTCACGTCGCCCATGTCAAACACCACCAGTTCTGTGGAGGTGTTACCGTTTTTCTCCAACACCTGATGATAAATCGCGGAATACCCTTGCGTATCGTCGGGATCACCCGTCATGTGCAGCTCATAAAAGATGTTATCCTCCGAAAACTTCGCGTTGGCTTTGTCAACTTCTTTGTTAAACAGCACAAAGAACTTGTTGCCGTCACACATAGCTTCGGTTGCGGTAACGATGGCGCCGCCGCCCTTCATCTGCTTGCCGATCACAAAGCTCGCCTTTTCGATCTCCTCCTTCTGCGCCTCGGTATAGGACGGATTATAATCCGCAAAGCCCTTATAGAGTTTGGAAGCGCCAACTCCCACTGCTCCAACCGAAGCCACAATCAGACATGCCGCCGCCGCTGCCGATACTTTGCGAAGCATCGGCGTGTGACGGACAGTCGGGCTGTTGGCGTTCTGCCGCGCGTTAATGCTGCTCATCACGTTCTGATAGATCCTCTCGCGGGAAAGCTCGTCCATATTCTCGCGTATGGTATATCTGCAAAATACCTTTTCTGTGCCGCTGGAAAGATCGTTGAACACGTCTGTTATATATTTCTTCATACGTTTTTCACCCTTTCAAAATATCAATCATCATCGTCCTCGAGCATCTGCTTAAGTCTGGCAAGCGAACGGGAGATCCGCTTGCGAACCGCCGCATCGGTCATTCCCATCTCCCGCGCAATCTGCTTGGACGGCTGCGCGTAGAAATATCTGCGGATAATGATGCGGCTGTCGGGATTTCCCAGCGAATCCACCGCCCGAAGGAGCTGTCTTTCGCTTATTCGGCGCTCAGTGAGGCTCTGCAAATCGAAGCTGTCCGGCAGTTCCAGCAGCAGATCGTCCTCCTGCCGCACCCGAAGACTGTACCTCGTTGCTCTGCGGTACTCCTCTATCGCCTTATTCCGCGCCAAAGCGCAGAGAAAGGTTTTGACGCTGCACTTGCGGCTGTCAAATTTTTTGATATGGAAGTAAAACTCGGTAAAAACCAGACTGACGCATGCTTCTATCTCGTCGTAGGAACAAACGCCGCTTAGTCTGCTGTTCACCGCGCCGAACACCACTGAGGAATATTCGTCTATCAGAATTCTCATTCCCGCCGACGGATTGCGGATAATCTCGTCTATCAATTCATTGTCCGTCAAATCATTCACCACGCTTTCAGCAGTTGTTTCCGAAGCTCCGTTTTAACTGCTCATCTATATATTCGATCGACCCCCGCAATTTGTGACATGTGATATGAAAAAAACACCGGCGCAAAAAATTCAATCTGCGCCGGTGTGAAATTTGATTGTGTAACGGGAATGTAATTACTTGCGGCCGAAGATGGTCATGATGTCAAAGTAATCGTCGTCATTCTTCTCGTTTATGTTGGAGCCAGTGCCTGCGGGCGCCTTGGGATTAGTGGTGGGCTGGGGATTCTTTCTGACAGGCTGCTTGGCTGCTGCGGTATTGGTCTGATCCTTCTTCTCGGGGTCGATGGAGAATCCGGTTGCGATCACGGTGACTCTCATCTCATCGTCCATGTTCTCATCAAAAGCGGCACCCCAGATGATGGTTGCGTCGGGATGTGCTGCCTTGGTGATCATGGTGGAAGCAACGTCGACCTCTTCGAGGTTAATGTCATTGGAGGAGGTGATGTTGATGATAACGCCTCTTGCGCCGTTGATAGAGGTCTCAAGCAGCGGGCTGGAAATGGCGGCATGTGCGGCCATTGAAGCCTTCTCCTTGCCCTGGGCGGAGCCTACGCCCATGTGTGCGTAGCCTGCATCCTTCATAACAGCGGTGACGTCCGCGAAGTCGAGGTTGACAAGTCCGGGGCTGTTGATCAGATCGGATATGCTCTGAACGCCCTGACGGAGCACGTCGTCGGCAATGGTGAACGCGTTGGCAAGTGTGATCTTCTGCTCGGAGACAAGCTTGAGTCTCTCATTGGGGATCACAACGAGGGAATCGACATGCTCTCTCAGAGCGGCAATGCCTGCCTCAGCCTGCTCCATGCGCTTTCTGCCTTCAAAGGCAAAAGGCTTGGTGACGATACCGACGGTGAGAATACCCATTTCCTTGGCGATCTCAGCGATGACCGGAGCTGCGCCGGTGCCTGTGCCGCCGCCCATACCTGCGGTGATGAATACCATATCGGTACCTCTGAGAGCTGCTTCAATGTCCTCTTTGCTCTCCTCGGCCGCGCGCTGTCCTCTGGCGGGATCTGCGCCTGCGCCCTTGCCCTTGGTGATTTTTTCACCGATCTGAATCTTGTGGGTGGCCTGCGAACGGTGCAGAGCCTGCACATCTGTATTGATAGAGATAAACTCAACGCTGTTGACGCCCATCTGAATCATGCGGTTGACAGCGTTTCCGCCGCCGCCGCCGGCGCCGATTACCTTAATCTGAACAACATTGTTCTCGAAGTCCTGGTCGAATTCAAAAGCCATTTTAAGTGTTCCTCCTATACGGAATTGACGAGTATGGTATGCCCAAAACTCTACTTCCTTCATTCTTAATCTTGTGTCTAAATAATACTATAACGCTTTTGGACAAAAATTTCAATATTTTTTTTATTAAAAACCGACACGCAAGGATAAATTTTTTATCCGACTCAGCGTGGAATTATATGCAATTTGACAAAACCAGCCTATATATTTAAAATATTCTTTGTGGCAATCATCAAGCATATTCCCCGAAACAGGGGTATTCTGAGCTATTCAGTCTTTAATTTTCCCTTGTACCAGTCGTAACCTGTCGCCATGAATATTTCACCCAGTTCATACAGCTTTTTGCGGGTGGACTCTTTCCTGCGCTCCTGGATCTTTTCCAGAGCCTCCGTCGATAGCTCGTATGACGGACGGAAATAGATTTTGTTCATATTGAATCGGATTTCGCCCCTGTCTACCTCTTCATTCTCGACAGCAAGCTCATACACTTCTTTCATGCGGTGCGCAATTGTCTTTTCGTCGCTGTCTTCGCCAAAAATGATCACAAGACGCTTGTCATATTCCGCTTCATATCCGCGCTTGCCCCAGCTTATGGCACTGAGCTTCATTCCGACCTTGCCTGCGGCGTTGTTGATCACCGAAAAAACATGCAGCCGCTTCAGCGAATCACCGACGACAAATCCGTCGGCCGTGTCGAGTTTCATATCCAGACCGGTGAGAACCGGCAGATTTTTTGACTCGGCTATATCGCTCACGCTTGGCGCCTGGACAGTATCGTCAGGCGCATCCTCCGTGCCGTCAGCTTCGGATGTAACGGGATCCTCCTTCGTGCCGCCCGCCCCGGCGGTTTCATCCTGCTCCGCCTCACTCACGGCTGTGCCGGTTTCAAGTATCTTGCCGTTATCGCTGATCACCGACCACTGATTGTCAACGGCCTGCACAATGCCCAGCATGTTCGCCTGGGTCACTTTGATCACAATCGTTGACGGAAGCCTGCGTTCGACGCTGCATTGCTCAATATAAGGCAGCTCACACATGATTTTCTGCTCCTGCGAAGCCGTATCAATAAAGAGAATATTGCTGCCTTTGCCGAAGCTGCACATTTCCATGATCGCAGTCTCGCTGTAGGGATTGTCTCCTACAATTCTGATCTGCTTGACATTGAAGAACACCGCCACGCACACCACCGATAAAAACAGCAGCAGCGCAGTCACCGCAAGCACATTCAAGGCGCCGGAACGCTTCTTTTTGCGCCGGTAGAAGCTGCGGTTGCCTACCCTGGAGGATACCACTCCGCGCGCCCTGCCGTTTTTGACGCTGCGGGCATGCTTTCTTACAGAAGTGTCGCTTTTGTTTCTGGCGGCAATCTCCGCCATTGAAGGCTTGATTTCCTTGCTGCCGCTGTCGGAAGGTGCGCGCCTTCTTTTTCTTTTTACTGTTTTTTTCTTGTATGAGGCGCCGGAATTTTTGGGCCTTTTGGCGTTGGGGTATTTCAGATAATACTTCTCCACCGCCGAGCTGTAATGATCTTCGCTGCCCAGAGCGCTGCTGTATCTCTCCTCCGCCGTAGTGGCAGCCGAAACCGACTGCTGAAGGCTCTTTTTCCTTGGCTCGTCAAGCCCCTTCATCGCGTTGCGGGTAAAATCGCCGACCCACTTATCGCCCTGCGGCGGGGCATTCTTTTTGCCCGTCGGCTTTTTGGAGGCTTGCTTCTTCGGCTTGTTTCTTTTCTTTTGGGAAGCGGTCTGTCGGGAGTTTGAATTTCCCTTGCCTTTTTTCTTGCCCTTGTCAGGCTGATCCGGTTTAGAGGAGGGATCGTGGCGCACAAGCTTGAGATCGGCGTAATTAATCTTGGATTTATTGCTCACCGCCCGCGCATATTTTGACATATCGGGCTTTGCAGGTTGGACAGCTTCAGTGTGGTTGTCCTTGATTGCTTTGGCGCCCTTTTTCTTTTTACTGCCCAATCGTTTGCAACTCCTTCCTTTTTTACAAAAGGGTAAAATAATTTTATCACATTCTATCCCGCTTTTTCAACTTTCAAATCATTACATTTTTCTGACAATGTTGTTACATTGTTTAGAGCCTGCCGTGTTTTTTGAGGGTATCGCTGACCACATCAAATATTCTCTCTCTTGAATCGAGAATCGCCATTTTGCGGGCATTCCGCGACATTTTCTCCAGCTTCTTCCTGTTGCCCGCGAGTTTATCCGCCTTGGCTGTGAGCAGCTCGGGGGTTATGTCACTCTCCACAATGATCTCAGCCGCGCCGCGGTTGACCATTGCCATCGCGTTGTAATACTGATGATTCTCCGCCACATTCGGCGACGGTATCAGAATCGCCGCTTTGCCGAGCGCCTGTATCTCGGTAAGAGCCATTGCTCCCGAACGGCAGATAACAAGATCCGCCGCCGCCATCACCCTCGGCATGTCGCTTATGTATTCGCGAACGTCAAGATTCGGGCAGCTTTTGAGATCGACGTTTCTCTTCTTAAGCTCGTCAAGAACAAAGCTGCCGTACTTGCCGTAACCGTGAATATGCTGGTATTTCCCGTCCTTCGCGCTGCGTGCAAGCAGATCGAGCATGGATTCGTTGATCGTGCGTGCGCCCAGCGATCCGCCGAACGAAACGATCAGCGGACGGTCGTCCAATCCAAGCTCTTTGCGCGCGCGCTGACGGTCGTATTCCAGCACCTCCGCGCGCACGGGATTGCCTGTGACCTCAATTCTGGTTCCTTCGGGAATACGCTTTCTGGCGTCCTCCACTGCGATCATAACGCAGTCGCAGTAGTGAGCGAGCATTTTAACTGTCACTCCCGGGAAGGCATTTGCTTCATGCACAAGCACCGGAACGCCCATCTGCGCCGCCTTGCGCAGAATCGGTCCGCAGACATAGCCGCCGGTTCCGATGGCAATGTCCGGCTTGAAATCGCTGATGATCTTTGCCGAGCGTCTGCCCGAAAGCAAAAGATGACCCGCCGCTTCAAAATTGCGCTTGATGTTGTTGAGCGTCAGCTTGCGCTGGAAACCTGCGACCGGCATTGAGGTGTAGGCAAAGCCCGCCTGAGGCACAAGCTTCGACTCCATGCCGCCCGGAGTGCCGACAAACAGTATCTCCACATCGGGAATATTTTTCCTTATGGTATCGGCTATGGCTATGGCGGGATTGATGTGACCCGCCGTGCCGCCTCCTGACATCAGTACCTTCATAATTAAACGGCTCCTTTTAAATTTTACACTATTTTGTTTGGTGAACTGCGGGATATCGCCAGCAGCACACCGATCTCAGCCAGAAGCATGAGCAGCGATGTTCCGCCCGAGCTGAAAAACGGCAGGCTGATGCCCGTATTCGGCACCAGATTGCTCACGACAGCCACATTCAGTATCATCTGATATCCGATCTGCGCTGTGATGCCTATGCCGACAAATCTCTGAAAACGGTCGGGATTGGCGACGCTCAGCACAAAGCCTCTCCATATGAACGCCACAAATATCAGTATGATGACAACGGCGCCCACCAGTCCCAGTTCCTCACAAACAACGGCGAATATGAAGTCATTCTGAGGCTCGGCGATATACATATACTTCTGTCTGGAATTGCCGAATCCGGCTCCGAACAGACCGCCGGAGCTGATAGCGTAAAGCGACTGGACGGTCTGCCAGCCGTCGCCCTTGGCGTCCGCAAAGGGATCCAGCCACATCTCCACTCTGGTTCTGCCGTAAGGCACTACGCCCAGAAAAACGATGAGTATAATCGCAATAGCCGCAAGCACCAGAAGGGTCACAAAGTACTCGCTGCGCGTTCCGCCCAGAAACATCAGCGTGCCGACAATGAGCAGAATGATAATCGTACAGGAAAGATGCGGCTCCAGCACCAGCAGCACGAGAATGGGAAGAATTCTCCATATAAACGGCCACACGGCTGTCTGGAAGTTTCTGTAAAGTCCGTAGATCCATTTGAATTTTTTGCTTCGCGCCGCCCTGTGCTTCAGCTCCAGACTGCTGTAGGTGGTCATGTTGATTTCCCTGTAGTGATAGGCAATATACGTGGAGCACACAAGTATCGCGGCAAACTTGGCTATTTCGGAGGGCTGAACGGTGGTAAAGCCCAGATTGATCCAGCGGTGAACGCCCTTATTGCCCGGTAGTACAAGCACAATTCCCAGCAATACTATGGACATTCCCCAAATAAAGTACGAGATAAAGCCCTTGAATTTTTCCGGCGGGACAGTGGAAATGACGATCATCGCAAGCACTCCCAGCACAGCAAATACGATCTGCTTTCTGATGTAGCGCATGCTGTCGCCGTATTGGGCAAAGGCATAAGCGTAACTTGCCGACGCCATCATGGTAAATCCCACGACCACCAGCACCAGAACGATGATAAACAAAGGCTTGTCAAACGACATGTGCTTATTGAGAATGACGCTTCGTGTATTGGCGGCGGCGTTCTTCATTCCGCCCCACATTCTCCCCGGCGAAAGGTCGGGAGCCTTTATTTCATCAAAATGCGCCTCGAAGCCCATTTTGGCAAGAATCTGTGTAAAAAATTCGCCTTCGCTGCCGGAATCGGCTCTTTGGTCTTCCCGTGCGGCTCTTATGGGCGAATTCTTTGCCTTTTCGTCCTTCCTTCCGGTCAGACGGTTGGTGCTTCTGTCAGTGGAAATTTTGTCCAATTGATTCTCTCCTTTCAGTAAAAAAACCTTATAAGCCGGAAAAATCCTCCCCGCCCATGCGGGAAGGCAATTCCTCCGACGCATGCGGACTTAACGCGGCAGAATACCGTCAAATCCGCATGCGTCGGGGATATTTGAATGAAATATTATGCGATGGAAAGAGCCACTGCCGCAACTCCTGCCACAAGAGTAATGATACTGAATACCCAGACAATCTTGACCTCGCTCCATCCGCTCATTTCAAAGTGATGATGAATCGGGCTCATCTTGAATATTCTCTTGCCGTGGGTCAGCTTGAAATACGTCACCTGAAGCATGACCGAACCGGCTTCGCACAGATAGATGATTCCGACAAGGGGAATGAGTATCGGCATATTCACGCCGTACGCCAGAGCGCAAAAGAGTCCGCCCAGAAACAGCGACCCTGTGTCGCCCATAAAGACCTTGGCAGGGAAGAAATTCCACACCAGAAAGCCCAGGCAGCCGCCCGCGACCGATGCCGCGAATATGCTCATTCCAAACATATTGTGCATGCCGGCTATCACAATGAAGATGATCGCCACAAAGAACGTCACCGAGGAACAAAGTCCGTCTATGCCGTCGGTCAGATTGACCGCGTTGACAAATCCCACTATCATGATCAGCGAAATCGGATAAAACCAGAATCCGACATTCACATCGCCCAGAAACGGTATCGTGGTAATGGCCGCGTCGCCGCTGATGGCCAGCGTGGTGAGAAACGCACCGGCAATCAGGGTCATAAATATCATCTTCTGACCGGGAGTCAGGCCATCGTTCTGCTTCTTGATCACCTTGATATAGTCGTCGAGGAATCCCACGGCTCCGAACATCAGCGACATGAGAATTCCCGCAATGATCCTGATCCAATAACTCCACGGTTCCTCATAGCTGGAAACAACCGAGCCGCTTCTTTGCAGGGAATAATACAGAGGCAGACACACAAGCAGCGAAAGGGTAATGCCGGCTATGAACATGATACCGCCCATTGTGGGAGTTCCCTGCTTTTTCTCATGCCACTTGGGGCCGATTTCCTTGATGGTCTGGCCGTATTTGAGCTTGTGAAGCCAGGGTATTACCTTTTGACCCAGAGCGGCAGTAATGCCGAAGGACATTCCCGATGCAAGCAGACTTATTAATTCCTGTGTCATTTGTGATTACCATCCTTATATTTTGCTAAGAAGAGCTGAAAATATCACTTCAGCACTTCATATACCGACTCGATGATTTCCTCCAGCTTCATGGCTCTGCTGGCTTTGAAAAGTATCGCGTCGCCATCCTGCATCATCGCGCAGAGCTTAAGCGCAAGCGCCTGTTTGTCGTCGAAGTGAAGCGCAGTCGCAACCGCTCCGCCGGCGCCCTCGATGTATGCCGCCGCCTCAGGTCCGTACGCCAGCAGCACGTCAATGCCGTTGGCCGCGGCTGCCGCTCCGCATTCCAGATGCGCGGCGCGTGAATAACTGCCCAGCTCCTTCATATCGCCCAGCACGGCAATTCTGCGGCCGCAGTCAATGTCACGCAGTACGCTCAGCGAAGCCTTGATGGAATCGGGGCTTGCGTTGTAGCAGTCCTCAATGACGGTAATGCCGCCCTTCCTCACGATCTTCTGACGCATGCCCGCCGGCACGTACTCCGAAAGTCCCTTGACAGCCTGTTCGGGCGAAACCCCCAGCAGCATGCCGCAGGCAAAGGCAATGCAGGCATTGTACACATTGTGCATGCCCACCGCCGGAAGCTCCACCGGATATCTTGAACCGCGGAAGTTGATCACGAAGCGCATGGATTCCGGATGCTGCTCTATGCTCTCCGCGCGGCAGTCAGCCTCCTTGCAGGATATGCCGCAGACCACCACCGGATTGGATATGCCTTGCACGCCCTTGGGAAGCAGATCGTTGTCCCCGTTTATGATGAGAGGCGCGTCGGGGGACATACCTTCCAGTATTTCCATCTTTGCCTTGAGAATTCCCTCGCGGGAACCGAGCATTTCTATGTGGGAAACGCCGATATTGGTGATGATGCCCACCGAAGGAAGCGCCGTGCGGGTCAGACGGCTTATCTCTCCGAAGCCGCTCATACCCATTTCAAAGACTGCCGCCTCATAGCTTGCATCCAGCTTGAAGCACATCTTCGGCAGACCTATTTCGTTGTTGAAATTGCCCTGCGTGGCCAGCGTCTTGTACTTCTGGGAAAGCACCGCGGCGACCATTTCCTTGGTAGTGGTCTTGCCGACCGAGCCGGTCAGTCCCACCACAGGAATGTCAAATTTTGACCGGTAGTGCCTCGCCAGCGCCAGCAGCGCAAGCCGCGTGTCCGGCACATAAATCACCCTGTCCTCCGGCACGCCTTCGATTTTTTTGGAACAAACCGCCGCCGCGGCTCCCTTTGCCAGAACATCCGGCACAAAGTCGTGCGCGTCGAAGCGATCGCCCTTGATGGCTACAAAAAGCGATCCGCTGTCAACATCGCGGCTGTCGATCGTTACATTGGTGACTTTCCTGCCGTCGTCGCCCGAATATCGGGATTCCAGCGCCGACGCGATCTCGGTCAGTTTCATGCTCTCCATATATAATATCTCACCCTTTACTCCATGTCAAGTCCGTCGAATATTTCTCTCAGCACTTCGCGCTCGTCAAAATGAATCTTGACCTTGCCTATGATCTGATAGTCCTCATGTCCCTTGCCTGCCATAACGATCACGTCGTCAGGCATGGCATGCTCTACCGCGTACTTCATGGCTTCCCGGCGGTTGACAATCACGGTGTAGGGCGTATCGTGCTTTTCCACGCCCGGAATGATCTGCCTGATAATGCTCTCGGGGTCCTCGGTGCGGGGGTTATCGGAGGTCACAATGACATAATCCGCAAGCCTTGCGGCAGCTTCTCCCATGAGCGGACGCTTGTAGGGGTCGCGGTCGCCTCCGCAGCCCAGCAGAGCGACAAGCCTTCCCTTGGAAACCGTGCGCATGGAGCTGAGTATGTTCTCCACACCATCGGGCGTGTGAGCGTAATCCAGAATGATGGTGAAGTCGCGTCCTGTGGGGAATACCTCCGCTCTTCCCTTGATGCCGGTCGAACGGTTGAGAGCCTCCGCGACGGCTTCGGGCGATACTCCCGCCGCAAGGGCGCAGCCTGCCGCGCTCAGGGCGTTGTAGGCAGAGAATCTGCCCGGCGTGGGCACCTTGACCTTAAGTTCCCTGCCCATCGCGCAGAGGGTGAATCCCACTCCGTCCGCAAAGAATTCGACATTTCTCGCCGAAATGTCGGCAAGGGAATTGTCTATGCCGTATGTGATAAGCTCCACGCTGTCGTCTATGCGCAGCTTGTTGCCCCATTCGTCGTCAATATTGATAATCGCGCAGTCGGTCATGCCAAAGAGCTTTGCCTTCGCGCCGAAGTAAGCCTCCATTGTGCCGTGAAAATCCAGATGATCCTCTGTGAGATTGGTGAAACAGGCGGCGGCAAAATGCAGTCCCGCCACACGTCCCTGTTCCAGCGCGTGGGAGGAAACCTCCATGACCACATATTCGCAGCCCGCCTCTGCCATACGCGCAAAAAGGCTGTGCAGTTCGTAGGTGTCGGGCGTAGTGAATTCGGTGTGAAGCGCCTGATCGCCTATCATATTCTGAATGGTGCCAATCAGACCGCACTTGTGTCCGCTTCTTTCAAGCACCTGCTTGGTGATGAAGGTGGCGGAGGTCTTGCCGTTGGTGCCGGTAATGCCTATCAGCTTCAGCCGGCTGAGCGGCTGCCCCATGAAATTTTCGCACATGAGGGCGAAGGCTTCACGGACATTGGGAACGATGAGCTGATTGTCCAGCCCCAGATCCCTCTCGCAGATGACGGCAGCGGCGCCGCTTGCGGCGGCCGCCTGAGCAAAGTCGTGTCCGTCGCTCTTGAGACCCTTGATGCAGACGAATACGACGCCCTCGGAAACCTTGCGGGAATCCGATGTGAGATCGGTAATTTCGGCATCGGATGCACTGCCGGTGTATTCTATGCCTTTCATTATTTCTGAAAGCCGCATTTTTTATTCATCCCTTTACTCTGAGAATTATACGGAGCTTACCGCAAAATTTTTCAATCATCTCTTGGGTTCTCCGGCATCGCCCGAAAAAAGCGTCAGTCGTTGATGCCGGAAACGGTGAATTCCACCGTCACGACGGTACCCTGATCCACAATGATCCCGCCGGGAATGTCCTGACTCACAGCCACTCCGCTGCTGCTGTTAAAGCCGGTGCCGGAATATCGGATGTTGAGATTTTTGGTTCTTACTTCATACGCCACACTTGTAGGCGAAAGCCCCGCCAGGTCAGGAACGGTGGTTGTGGGGATACCGTCTTCGGAACCGGTGTTGATCACCACGGTACAGGACTTCGGAGCGCTCTTTGAACCGGAGGGCGTTTGTCCCGTGACAGTGTCGCCGTCTCCGACAACTCTCACCTTAAAGCCCTTTTCCTCAAGAATCTGCACAGCCTCGTCCTTGCTCTTTCCCTTGACATTGGGAACAATCGTATCCATCAGGCGGATATCGTCCTCGGAATACACCGTGTCCACACCCAGGTAGGGAAGCACCTCGCTGAGAACGCTGCGCACGACAGGAGCGACAATGGTGCCGCCGCTGTGGCTCTTGGGATTATTCGGCTCGTCAAACATCACCAGAACGGCAATTTCGGGATCGTCTATCGGCGCCACGGCGCAGAAGGACGCGATATACAGGTTTTTGTGGTTTTTCAGAACCGCCTGCTTGGCTATCTTTTGCGACGTACCTGTTTTTGCACCGATACGGTATCCGCTGATATATACGTTGTGGGCAGTACCGCCGGTGTTCGCGGTTGCCTCCAGCATCATGTTGACCTTCTTGGATGTCTCAGCGGATATGACCTGACGTCTTATTTCCGTCTGATGACTCTTTACGATATTTCCGTCGTTATCCGTTATCTTTTCCACAATGTAGGGTTTTACCAGATAGCCGCCGTTTGTCGCCGCCGAGATCGCCGTGATCATCTGTATGGGCGTGACCGTGAAGGACTGTCCGAATGAAGAAACCGCGAGATCAAGCTGCGTCATATCGTCGTCGGTATGGAACATTCCCGCCGCTTCGCCGGGCAGGTCTATTCCGGTCGCCGCTGTCAGACCGAACGATTTGAAATACTTATAGAAACTGGAAACACCCAGACGGTCGGCAAGCGTCATAAATACCGGGTTGCAGGAATTCATCAGACCCTGTGTGAGCGTCTCGGAACCGTGTCCGGTTCTTTTGGCGCAGTGTACCCTTCTCTTGCCGACTACACAGTAGCCCTTGCAGACGAAGTTGTCGTCCATATTGGTAACGCCCTCCTCGAGAGCCGCCGCCAATGTGATGGGCTTGAATACCGAACCGGGTTCATAGGTATCGTTGACCGCCTTGTTGCGCCACTGCTCCTGCTGGGCCTCAATGGTCGCCTTTTTCTTTTCGTCAGGGTCTTCGATGGCGGCGATACGCTTAAGGGCATTTTCGTCCGTAATGGTCTGATAATCCGCCGGGTCGTAATCGTTCATGGTGGACATAGCAAGTATGCCGCCGGTATTCACATTCATTATGATTCCCACGGCACGGTTCTGCACGTCGTTGTCAATGACTGCCTGCCGCAGATATTTCTCCAGTATCGACTGAATGTTCGCGTCTATGGTGAGCGTCAGACTGTTGCCGTTGATGGGGTCAATGGTCGCATTATAATCAAAAGGCATTTCGCCGCCCATTGAATTCTTTGCGGTAATCGACTTGCCGTCCACGCCCTTAAGCTCATCGTTGTAATAGCTCTCAAGTCCCTGGGAGCCTTCGTTGTCAAAGTTGGTATATCCCAGCACATTGGCGGCTATGGGAGTATCGTGATAATAATATCTCTTGGTATCGTTCTGGAGGGTCACTCCCTTGATGTACTGATAATGCTCGTCATGCACCAGCTTGAGTTCGGGGTGATCCTCAAAATAAACCTCGTTTTCCTTGTGCTTGACGCCGTTTTCATCCTTTTTTTCGACCACGCGGTAATACACGTCGCGGTAAATATAGGCGGTCAGCTTATCCTTCTGATCCTTGTCAGCCTTGACGGTCAGCTTCACCGTATTTGAATTCAGGTAGCTCCTGCGAAGCACCGTATCATAGCTGATGCCGAGGATTTCGGAAAGCGTGCGGCATATCTCCTCGCGTTCTTCCGCCGAGTAATTTTCACTCAGAACCTTCGG
>ONYN01000288.1 GCA_900322085.1 uncultured Eubacteriales bacterium
GGCATTTTCAACCGCGCGGCGTTCCACCTCAGTAACGCCCGAAGGAATGCAGATGATCACCCGGGGACGTGAAAACAGATTGGACTGCACCGCGTTGCGAATGAAGTGCTTGAGCATTTCGGCTGTTATGCTGAAATCGGCAATAACGCCGTCCGTCAGAGGGCGCAGAGCCACAATCGAGCCGGGTGTGCGTCCGATCATCTCACGCGCAAGATTGCCCACCGCAAGCACCTCGTCGGTGCGTATATCCACGGCAACCACCGAAGGCTCGCGTATCACTATGCCCTTGCCCTTGACGTAAACAAGTGTATTGACCGTGCCGAGGTCGATTCCTATATCCTTTGAAAAAAACGCCATTTTTATAAACGCTTCCTTTTTGCTGTCAATGTAAAATCATGCATTTGCTTTACGCATAGATAAGACGGACGGCGTAGAGATTTTTCCAGATGTCGTCCTCACCTGCCGACATTCGCACCAGACTGCAGTTTTTGATCTTTGGCGTACTGCCGGATTTGTTGGCCGCCGAAAGGCTGCGTCCGAGAGCGGAATATTTGGTGCCGCTGTTTTTGGACATCCATGTTTCGGCTGCCTCGCTGTTGATCGAGTCGTCGAATATAATATAGATAAGCTCTTTTCGCTCTTTTGCGGTGGAAATAAATTTCTGAGTGATCACATCCACTGCCGCGTCGTCTAATGCGCTGAGATGAAGAGCATACATTTCGTAATAATTATCCTTGGTTGCTGTGCATTTTTCGAGATCGAAGTTGTAAAGCTCGGTGGTCACATACACCTCGTCATCGGTGTATTCGCACTGCATCTCGCTGTAATCCGCACCCGTCTTGTGATTGATGGCAAGACGCTCGTCGGTTATGTTGAAGTAATTGTAACGGCTGTACAATATGTCGCTGTCGGGGGAGGAATCGTCCCATGTCACATCCAAATTGTACCAGTCTCCGTCAATTCTGACCTGATTCCACATATGTCCCGCATTTTTTGACATGCCGACAGCCGTGCGGCATTCGATGCCCACTAAATTGAGCAGCATCTTCATCGCCCCCGCATATCCGGTGCAGACTGCCTTTTTCCGGACCAGAGCGCCGTAGACATTAAATGCGTCGTGAGATGAATCGTCCGCCTCGGCTGCTTCAAAATCGTATGCGACAGTGTCCACCACCGCGTCGTGAATGATCGTCTCTCTCGCAAGCTCGGTTGCTTCGTCGGGAATGCGTGACAGTATGGGAATAATCGCGCTGTTGAGCTCGTCGAACATCGAATGAATCTCTGTGGCGGAATATTTGGAATACAGCACCAGATAATTGCCGTCGTGGAAGTTGTTTTTGACGGTGTAGCTTCCCATCACCCAGAATGCCTCGGGATGATCGGCAAGCACGGCTTCCTTGACTATGTAGATCTGGTCGAATTCCAGCGAGGATTTAAGCCGGATGTATTTCAGCTCGAAGCAGCCGTTTTCCGCCCGTTCGGAAGATATTTGATAGATGGCGTTTTCTATATCCTTATAGGCGTCCTTCATAGTCTCGTCTTTAAGCGAGGCAAAAGCGGATTTGCTGCCTATCGGCTTGAATCCCTCCCGAACAGGAAGTGTCAGCGTCAGCGCCGTGCAATTCTGGTCGTTCAAGCCAAAGAGGTCGCATTTTAACGCGTTCATGATCTCACCGAAGCCACTGCCCGATGAGATTGCCTCGGAGGTCGCGCAGCCCGTGAGGGTAAGCGCTGCGAAAAGACACACCGCGACGGCAAATATTCTGATGATTTTTTTTCGACCATCCATGAATTTACCCCCCCGATTATTGAGTGTGAAGTTTGAAATGTGAAGTGTGAAGCTGTGCTATGTATTGCCGCGTTACTGCACTCCTTTGAAATACATGCCGGACGTTATGTTTTTTTCTCTTGAAAGTGTGCCTTGAATGTAGCCGCCGATCATTGCGGCACATTCCTCCCGGCTCTCGGTGGTGAAGGTCATTGTCACCCAGTCAAGCGACAGCTCGTCGCAGGATTTTCCAGCTACATTCTCCGTTACGCTCATCATCACAGGATTGAATATCTCCGAGCAGCCCATTCTGCACAGCACAGGCAATTCGCGTCCGGTGCGGTCGGTAACGGAGCATCTTTTACCGTCCGCCATTTGTTTCGATAATCCGCGGCAGCCCATTGGCGAAAGCGCCGCAGGACAGTTGCGGGTGATCATCATGGGGATATTTCCTCTTATGATCATGCCTCTGGGCTGTGATGAGCCGAGAGCGGCTATCTGCCCGAGCGTCAGTTCAAGGCTCAGTTCATTGTCAGCCATTCCCATGCCGGCATACCCGTCGAGCGAACGGCTGTTGAATACATTCAGCCCGAAGCCGCCGTGA
>ONYN01000287.1 GCA_900322085.1 uncultured Eubacteriales bacterium
CCCCGGGTTTTGTGGACATGCATATTCACGGCTGCATGGGGGTCGATTTCAGCTCGGAAGCCCATACGGATCAATGTCTGGACATCATGAGCCGATATCTTTATTCTCGCGGGGTGGCTGCTTTTGCTCCGGCTGCCATGACCATGCCCTATAAAGATTTGTGCAACCTGATGGAACGGTTTGCGCGTGTTTCGATAAATCCCATGAGAGGAGCAGCGCTTGCGGGGGTTTATCTGGAAGGTCCGTTCCTTTCCGTGGAAAAATGCGCTGCACAGCCCGCCGAATACATGATTTCCCCCGAAACCGAAAAACTGCGCGAGCTTTACAGGCTGAGCGGAGAAAATATCAGAATAGCATGCGTTGCTCCGGAGAGCGACGGTGCAATGGACTTCATACGTCGAGCCAAGAAATTCTGCCGCATATCGGCAGCTCACACGACCGCGGACTATCAGACGGGGATTCTGGCGGTCGAAGCCGGGATAACCAATGCCACGCACCTCTTCAACGCGATGAATGACATTGCCAGACGTGAGCCTGGGATTGCTGCGGCACTGCTGGAAAGTGACTGCTTCTGTGAAATGATATGCGACGGTGTACACATTCACCCCGCTGTGATCAGGCTGACATATCGGATTGTCGGTGCGCAGCGTTTTTGTATCGTTTCGGACGCGATGGCTGCGACGGGTCTGGGCGAAGGCGAATTCCTTCTGGGAACGCAGCATGTCAATGTCAGAGAAAATCAGGCTCGACTGTCAAACGGTTCGCTTGCCGGATCTGTAACCGATATCTGTGCGGCATTCGAGAGGGCGGTTGAATTCGGGATACCTCCGCTCGATGCGCTTCGCGCCGCGACGCTCAATCCTGCTAAAGCTCTCGGAGCAGACGGCCGCCTCGGCTCGATAGAGGTCGGCAAATGGGCGCGGTTCATCATGCTGGACCGGAACTTCCGATTCATCGGAAATACATAACGAGATGAGATGATGGATATAAACAACCAAAAGAAAAACACCGTCCACAAAGCGGCATACGAACTTGATCTGGCCATTATAGGCGGAGGAGCGTCGGGACTTGCCGCGGCTGTCGCAGCGGGAAGAGAACTGGGCGGAAAAGCGTCAATTGCCGTATTTGACGCGCAGCCGCGCTGCGGAAAGAAGCTTCTGGCCACCGGCAACGGGCGATGCAATCTGACCAATCGTTCAGCAAAGCCCTCCTGCTACCATACCGACGACGCGCAGGCGCTTCATCGCGTATTCAGCGGGGTGAATGTCAGCGATACGCTGGAATTCTTTGAGACACTGGGGCTTATCTGTCGTGAGGAGGACGAGGGAAGGATGTATCCTTCATGCGGACAGGCGTCGGCAGTGCTGGATCTGCTCAGGCTGGAACTTGTGCGGTTGAATATCGCCGAAGTCTGCGGCTGCCGTGTGGATCAGATTCGCCGCCAGGATAACGGATTTGTGATGACCAGTCCTCTCGGGACAATCAGGGCCAATTGCGTGATTGTCGCCTGTGGAGGGCGTGCGGCTCCCAATCTCGGGGGCGTGGACTGGGGCTACGATCTGCTTTCCTCTCTGGGACACACCTCCACCCGTCTCAATCCGTCGCTCTGCCCGATTCCTGTGGAATCTCCCCATCTGAGTTCGCTCAAAGGAATACGCGCCCATGCGGGCGCAACGATCCGTGACGAACGCGGCGTCATTTATTCCGACAGTGGGGAAGTGCAGTTCGGTGACAAGGCGCTGTCTGGCATAGTGATGTTTCAGCTTTCCTCCGCGGCCGCCAATCTGCGCAGCGACACTCTTTGTGTTGAGCTGGATATGCTGCCGGAACGCAGCGGCGATGAGATCGTTTCTCTGCTCACCCGCCGGAGAACACTTCTTCCGCACCTTACGCTGGAAAATTATCTCACGGGCGTATTCAACAAACGGGTAGGAATGTGTATTCTCAAACAGGCCGGAATGACGCCACTCTCCCGTTCGGTGTCGGAGCTGACCGATGACGACATCGGCAGAATCGCCTCGGTCATCAAGTGCTGGCGATTTCCCGTCAGCGGCAAATCTCAATGGAACAGCGCACAGGTGACAAGCGGGGGCATCCGGCTGGCCGAATTTGACGGACTTACTATGCAGTCGCGCCTTTGCAAGGGAATTTTTGCCTCGGGCGAAGTGCTGAATGTCGACGGATTCTGCGGCGGATTCAACCTGCAATGGGCGTGGAGCAGCGGAATTCTGGCCGGTAGAAGCGCGGCGGAACGAATCCGCAGAGAAAGCAGTTCTGAAAAGGAATTTTGAAAAAATGATACAAATAACCGATATAAAAGTTCCGCTTGAGGATATGAATACGGCCTATCTCACGTCGATTGCGGTAAAGCTGATGAAGATATCGCCATCGGAAATCAAATCGCTCAGGCTGACAAAAAAATCAATTGACGCGCGTAAAAAAGAGAACGTACACTTCGTCTGTTCGGTTGAGTGCGAAATAAAAAATCCCTCGACCGAGAAGCTGATTCTCTCACGCCGTGTCAGAAATATCTCAAAGACAGAGCCTTACGTCTACAGTGTCAGCAAAACCAAGCCGCTTCCAAGCAGGCCGATTGTTGTGGGAAGCGGACCGGCAGGGCTTTTCGCGGCGCTCATTCTCGCAATGGGGGGACAGAATCCCATCATCCTTGAAAGAGGGGGAGACCTGAAAAGCCGCCGCGCGGCAGTTGATCAATATTTTGCGGGCGGAAAGCTGGACCCCGTGAGCAACATCCAGTTCGGAGAAGGCGGCGCGGGAACATTTTCCGACGGAAAGCTGACCACAGGCACCAAGGACAAAAGAATCCGTTTTGTTCTGGAACAATTCGTTCAGGCCGGAGCAAGCGATGAAATTCTATACAGCGCAAAGCCGCATGTCGGTACAGATGTTTTGCTCACCGTACTGACCAATCTTCGCGCCCGCATTACGTCTTTAGGCGGCGAATACAGATTTTTTGCAAAAATGGACGATATCCGTATCTCAGACGGCAGACTCAGTTCCGTTATCGTCTCGAACAATGGGAACTTTGAAGAGCTTCCGGCAGATCATCTGATTCTCGCCACGGGACATTCCGCTCGTGATACGTTTGAAATGCTTCACCGCAGAGGCATTGCCATGATACAAAAACCGTTTGCGGTAGGAGCCAGAATTGAGCATCCCCAGAGCATCATCAACGCGGCGCAGTACGGGAAATTCGGAGGATGCAAAGAACTTGGCGCGGCAGACTATAAGCTTGCGGTGCATCTGCCCGACGGCAGGGGAGTCTACACCTTTTGCATGTGTCCGGGCGGATATGTGGTGGCTGCCGCAAGCGAACCCGAAAGCGTTGTGACCAACGGAATGAGCCTGTTCGCCCGCGACGGAACCAATGCCAACAGTGCGCTTCTGGTTGGAGTGAACACATCGGACTTCGGCAGTGATCACCCTTTGGCCGGTGTCGAATTCCAGCGAAAAATAGAGCGTGCGGCATATGCATATACCGGCAGCAGCAAGGCACCGGCCCAGCTTGTGGGCGACTTTCTGAATGACACTGCGTCGGCAGGATTCGGAGATACATTGCCTACCTACCGCCCTTCGGTCGCTCTTGGAGAAATCAACTGTTGCCTTCCCGGATTCATTACGCAGTCGATGCGCAGCGGCATATGGCTCATGGAGCAGAAGCTCAGAGGATTTGCGCATCACGACGCGATTCTCACAGCCCCCGAAACCCGAAGCAGCTCTCCTGTCAGGATCCTGCGCGGCGACGATCTTCAGTCTCCTTCGGCGGCAGGGCTGTACCCCTGCGGAGAAGGCGCGGGATATGCGGGAGGTATTATGTCCGCCGCGGTTGACGGCATCAAATGCGCCGAAATGATATTGAACAAACTGATAACGACATTCTAAGAGCCTGTTTAGATATCTCGGTGTGCGCGGATTGCGCCGTCAGATTTTGTGCCAGATGAAGTGAATTTCGCGCCGCCATACTTTCGTATTGCAAGTGAAATTCACGAAATATGGCGCAAAAGACGCAAGCAAGACGCGTGCGAAGGGATGCTAAACAGGCTCTAAGTAAAAAAACAGCGCCGAAGCGGATTAACTCACGGTTAAGTCCTCTTCGGTGCTGTTTGGTATTTAATGATTACAATATTGCCGTGTGGCTCTTCATTACTGAAGATCGTAGGTGTACTGCTGATTATTTGCGTCGCCGTCAATTACAATCTGCATTCTCATCTTATTGCTGTCGTACACTACATAGTAAAGCGTACCGTACTTGTTGGAGCCGAAATGCGATTCAGTTGTTTCCTTTAACGACTTGGAACTGTCACCGAACAGAACAAGAGCATATCCGGGATATGTGCCGATGCTCTCCTTTTCCTGGGAATCAAGTGTTTTTTCAAACAAGCTGTAGAGCGAAATTTCCTCATAGCGGTTGCTGTAATCCTTGCTGGCGGACTGAACGGTTTTATCCTCCATCTTGTTTGTGCAAACCTGATGACAAACGCCGTCAGCGGAATAAGTTACAGACATCTTGCCGTCGATATATTCGATGACAGCGCTGTCGCCGTTTTTATCCGAGATCAGATAGTGATAAGAACCTGAGCTGAAATCAATGTCGTATTCCTTCAGCAGTTCGATGGCGCTGTCAACTGTTGCGGCACGGTCGAGCATCAGTCTGACTGCCATAAAGGGGGTAATATTGACCAAAGACGTATCGTCACATTCGGCAACAGGGCATGAAATCAGCGATACACCGAAAAATTCAGAGTTGATGCCTTCGGAAACACAGTAGGAAGCGGCAACGGTCTGGAAAGTGTTGGCGTACCACTGGTCAATGGTGGTGTTGGCATCCATTCCGACATCAGCCATGTCTATGATATTCCATGACTTGTATCCGTTTTCCGGTTTTGTGATAATCATAAAAACAGGGGTGTTATAGGAATTATAAATACGACCCTTCATAAATCTGCCGGAATATGTTCTGCACGAAAAAGCAAGAGAGCCTCTTGTGGCGTAATCGTCCTCACACCCGCCGGGGAACACGCCAGCTAATCCCTTGAAGAATTTTTTCTTATAAAAATCAATTACGGCGTCGTTGTTTCCCAGCTCCTTGGTCACCATATCGGAGTAATCGAAGTTTTCATATGTCATGGTATAATAGGGGTGATCACTAACCTTTTTGAGGGTTGTAAGCGCAGCCATTTCGTTTGCGCCGGCAATGCAGAGATACACCAGAAGAGCCGCAGCAAGCGTAAGTATGACAAGTATTGTCCAGAGCAGAAATGTTTTGACCTTTTGTCCCAATGTTTTTTGCCTAAGGATAGGAACGCCGCTGTCATTCAATTGTACATTCATTATAATTCCTCCATACAGGTTTGAATTTTTTCATATATATTTAAACATATTTAATTAAAATTGTCAACAACGATACGAGCAAAAATGATTATTTTTTTACATGTTTTTATATCGGGGCAGGAAGAGGGGATAATTGTTTACAAAAATCGTGTTGAATTAAGTATCTTTACATAATATTATTTAGGAGAATATACGTTGCGCCATTCTATTTTCTGAGAATCAGGAAGGTGTTTTGAAGTGCTGATTGGAATAACCGGTCCCAGCGGCGCGGGCAAAGGCCGTGTGGTGGAGGAATTTGCCGGACGGGGGTTCGCAGTGATCGACGCGGATCAGATTGCCCGGGAGTCAGTTTTGCCGGGAGCTCCGGCTTTGAAGGCTCTTGCGGAGACATTCGGCGAAGATATCATACTTTCTGACGGCAGCCTTGACCGAAGGCTCCTTGCAGGCAGAGCCTTTGCTTCCGTCGAATCTACCAAGGCTATGAATTCCATTATGCTTTCAGGAATTGTAAGCCGGATGACTGCTCTTGCGAGGGAGTACGCGGATTCGGGAAGAAATTGCCTGTTTGACGCGCCTCTGCTGATTGAAGCCGGACTTGACAGGATTTGCGACGTCTGCGTTGCCGTGGTGGCTCCGTTGGAAACGCGCATTGAACGGCTGATTCGCCGCGACGGCCTTTCAGAAGCCGAAATCCGCAGCAGGATAAGCCGCCAGCACAGCGACGATTATTATACGTCCCGCTGCGATTATGTAATAGTAAACGACGGAGATATCGCCCGGCTCAGGATGGAATCACAGAGGATTGCTGACCGGATTATGCAATCCGCCGATACTTATGGCAATTAATATGAGGTGGTTGATTGTATGGTGATAAATATGCGCAGAATGAAAAAGCCGATTGCTCTGATACTGGCAGCGTCAATGATCGTTTGTTGTGTGTGCGTTGGACTCAATACATTGAAAAAACAGATTTTCCCCAAAGGGTATGCCGAATATGTTGAAAAATACTGCGAAATGTATGATGTAGATCCCAATCTTGTTTATTCGGTGATACATACCGAGAGCGGATTTGACAGCAGTGCGGTTTCACATCTTGGCGCATGCGGCCTCATGCAGCTGATGCCCGAGACATTTGAATGGCTGCGTTCCAAGGACTCGGATGAATCAGGAAAATACTGTGATGTTTTTGACCCCGAAACCAATATCCGCTACGGAGTTTACTTTCTGTCGCTGCTTTCACAGCAATTTGGCAGCGAACAGCTCACCATAGCGGCCTACCATGCCGGTATGGCAAGAGTCAGCTCATGGCTGTGCGACTCTTCTTTTTCCAGCGATGGCAAGACACTTCACACCATACCGTTCTCCGACACAGAGTATTATGTCAAAAAAGTCGAGCGTACCAAGAAGATTTATGAAACCTTATATTAGATATTGACAACTTGATTTAAAAACGATATAATCTAATTGAAGATATTGGATTATATCGTTTTTAGTTTATTATTTTATATGCAGGGAAGATGATGTTATGTACAATACAGGTTTTGGCGCCGATGAAAGGCTAAAAGCATACGCCGAAAGTGTTTCCGAATTCAGACTTCCACGGTGGGATAAGATACCTACGCTTGGACTGTATATGGATCAGGTGGTCACAGTCATAGAGCAGACACTTTCACCCATTATCGGTTTTGACGGGGAAGCGATCATTACTCCGGCTATGGTGAACAATTATGTCAAGCTCGGCATGGTGCAGAAGCCGGACAAGAAAAAATACAGCCGCGAACATATCGCGAGTCTGATAGTGATTACCATATTAAAGCAGGCAACAGCCATTGGCGATATCAGGCTGGGAATCGATACTGTTCTGCAAAGCGGGGAGATGGACACATGCTACGATAACTTCTGTGATTATGTGGAGCGTGCCGTGCGAAAGGTCGCCGGCAGTGTGATTTCTACTGAGGATACGGTAGAGATCAATTTCAGTTTCAATTCCGCTCACGCGATGATGACCATGGCAGTATGCTCCTTTGCAACCAAGATTTTTACGGCCAAGATGCTTTCCATAGTCCGCGAAAATTCACACACAGCCGAGGTCAACAGTTCCAAATGACGGGTGCAAGAGGATTATTTGAGATTTTTTGATGGTGTTATTTGTGAGATTTGTGTAGTAATGATTGTGTTATTTGTGAGGAAAACATTTTATAATTTTATAAAAGGAGGCATTATTTTATGAACAAAAATAAAATAGCTCTAATGGTGGATTCAGGTACCGATGTACCGCCCAATTATCGCAAGAAGTATGACATTTACTGGCTGCCGCTGCTGATCAATTATTCAGACAGACAATATCTGGACGGTGTAGATATAGAGCCGGCTGAAATGTACAAACGACTCCCCATCGAAATACCAAAGACTTCGCTGCCCGAAAGAGGCATGGTGATCGATATCTTCGACAGAATAAAAGCCGACGGATATGAAAAGCTTCTGGTTGTCACAATATCTTCCGGTTTGAGCGGCACCCACAATATGGTTCGTCTGGCGGCGGAGGAATATGAGGGGCTGGAAATCTTTGTCCTTGACAGCCGGAATATCTCCATTGGTTCGGGACTTATCGCCATTCGCGCCGCACAGATGATCAACGATGAAAATATGAGCTGGAAAGAGTTGCTGCTCAGAATAAAGCATGAGATCCCGCGCGCAAAGGTGTTTTTCTGTCTCGACACGCTCAAATATCTGCAAAAGGGAGGCAGAATTGGACTGGTGACGGCGATGCTTGGAACATCGCTGAGTCTTAAACCCATCATCTCCTGCAATCCGGACGGAGTGTATTATACCGCGGCCAAAGCCATTGGAAGAGCGCGTTCCATTCAGAAGGTCATTGAACTGGCAAAGGAATTTGCGTCTCAGTCCAGCAGAAGCGATCTCGCAGTGATGAATGGCTGCGCAGAGGCAGATGGCATAAGTACTCTCAAAAAGGCCGAAGCCCTGATTGTCAACGGTACCGTGACCGTCACAGGACAAATCGGCGCCGCCATGGGCGTTCATACTGGTCCCGGTCTTATCGGCATAGGCGTGCTTCAGAGATAGTTTTTTGCGGTGACACTCTGCCGCCTTGAAAACCGTATTGTTTATATTAAGTTTACAAATTGGCTCATAAATATAGAATTTTATGATGTATGCTTAATATAAGATCAATTATGTATGTAAAGTCTGCACAGAAAAGGGACGTGATCACTTGCCAGAGGTCAAGCATTTCAAAATTCCCCGCAATCAGCTCAAGACATATGTGCGCAACAAGGGCCTGTGCATAGCGCCCGACACGGTACTGGTTGACGGTATGCCCGTCGCGCTGGTATATCGGGTCATGCCTTCTACCATGTATGACAGCGGATGGAGGTTTTTTACAGGCACCGAGAGCGATGACTATCTCGCTAACTCACGTTGCAACGGTGTGTACGATCTCAATACAGTTGTCAATTACTGTCCCGATGCCCTTTCGCTTCTTGATTCGCCGCCATACAGCGCTTTTAAGCGGGCAGCAAACGGCGAATGGGTCAACATCTCGTACGACGTTGACTGGCGTATGTGGTCATAATTTCAATTATTTTTCTTCATATAAACCCTCTCAATAAACAACGGATACCTCTGTACTGCTTCTCTGCGAAACATTCGGAGGTATCCGTTGCTTTATGGATACTTGATATTCAGAAAAAACTGTCATCCATTATGAATTGGCTTCTATAAAGCTGACCAGAGCGCCGACAGTGGTGATGTTTTCGATCTCGGACTCATCGACCTGCATGTCGAATTCATCACCGAGCGTCATCATCAGGTCCATGACGTCGAGGGAATCCGCACCAAGATCCTCCAGAATGTCGGTCTCGGTAGTAATGGAATCCTCATCAACGTCAAACTGAGCCGCAAGGATGTTCTTAACCTTTTCAAAAACCACAAGAAGCACCTCCTTTGAGGGGAATTCGGGCTATTCCGCTATGCTAAGCATATAAGCATAAAATCTGTTGAATTTTACGGACGAATATGATAATATATTAAAGACCGTATCAATTCAATATCCAGATAAAAGCCACTACTAAGATATTATTAGCTGCAAGTGCTTTTGTCAATATTTTTATTGAAATTATTTATTAATTTTTCAAAATTTTTTATTTTTCATTTTTTATGACAGTCAGGAGAGTAAAACAATGAGCAAGAAACACTTTGCAGTTATCGGACATCCGATAGGACATACCATGTCCCCCTTCATTCACACCGAGCTCTTCAAGCTCAACGGCATAGAAGGTCAATATTCAGTCGCGGACATTGCTCCCGATTCCCTCGGGACCGAAATTCCCCGTCTGCTTGAGGAACTGGACGGCTTTAACGTAACAATCCCATACAAATCGGCGGTCATACCTTTCCTTGCAAGCGTTGAAGGCGTTGCTGAAGAATACGGTTCGGTCAATACCGTCAGATGCGGCGATAGGTCTGGCAGAACCACCGACCCGATCGGCTTTGTACGAGCGCTTGCGGCAGCGGATATAGCGCTTAAGGGCAATGTGGCCGTTCTCGGTGCGGGAGGCGTCTGCCGCGTGTTTGCGGGAGAAGCGGCCAGGGCCGGCTGCGAAGTCACATTTGGGGTACTGGAGAGCGATATTCCGTCTGCCAAAGCCATCATAGAGGATATTTCAAAGCATCACCCGGCATTTAAAGCTGAAATAGTCAGAATAGGGGAGCTGAGCGGGGAATTTGACCTGCTGGTAAACGCAACTCCCGTCGGAATGTACCCCAAGGTGGGGAATATGCCCGTTCCAAAGGAGTTGCTGAAAGACTGCAAGGCGGTATTTGACGCGGTCTACAATCCCGAGAACACCGCCCTGATTACAGCTGCCCGTGAATGTGGCTGCAAGGCGCAGGGCGGGATGCCCATGCTGGTGTGGCAGGCAGTCGCCGCTCAGGAAATCTGGCTTGGTGTTGAATTTGAGCCGTCCGATGTAGAGTGTGTGATCACCGCAGCCACCCAGTACATGAACGAGCATTTTACCGACCGTCAGTAATGAGCAGTGTTAATTGCGCAAAATGATTTGGAAAGTGGGCATTTAATCTATGATGAACAGAAATATCGTGCTATTCGGCTTTATGGGTTGCGGCAAAACCACAGTCGGCGCGGAGCTGGCCGCCAATACAGGGCGTGAACTGGTGGATACCGACAAGCTTATCGAACAGTCGGAGGGCAAGAGCATAAGTGAAATATTCCGGCTGCACGGGGAGAATTACTTCCGTGACCGTGAGCATGAGGTTTGTCTTGAACTGTCCGGACAAGAGCGGCTGATTATCTCCGCCGGCGGCGGAGCGCTTACCTTCCGCAGAAATGTGGAAGCGCTCAGAAAAGGCTGCGAACTGGTGCTTATTGATGTTCCGCCCGAGGTCATTTACGAACGTCTTAAGAATGACACGACTCGTCCGCTTCTGCAATGTGAAGATAAGATGGCGGCGATCCGAGAACTCTACGCACGCCGTGATTCAATGTACCGCGATGCTGCGAATTACACGGTCAACGGTGACCAGCCCCGCGGCTTTGTCGCCCTTGACATAATGAAGGCTGTCGGAATACTTTAATTCAAAAAGCAAGAGCCTGCTGACTCATCTTTTGAGGTGTGTCAGCAGGCTCTTTATCAATACACAGAGCCAGATACGCCGGACGGAACCATATGGGCGGGTACGGGTTTCATTGAAAATCGTCCGGGGAAAAACGATAGACCTTGCTGTAATGATTGTCAAGCGATACTTCCACGGAGAAATCCGAAAGGTGATAGACGCAGGACCATTCGGTGTTTTTCACACCTGCGGCTTCCAAATTGCTCATAGCGTCCTCCGGGGAATTCACTGGTTTTTCGGCAAGGAGCTTGGTCAGAGTATCGAATCTTTTGCATTTGCCGGCGGGTTCTCCGTCACAAAGCCAGAAATTCGTGCAGACCGGGCTATCGGTCACTCCTATGTTAAGTGACGCAAGGGGCGCTGCCTATCGAAGCATACCCGTCGTCAACCTGTTGGGCGCTCATTACTGTCTTGACGGGGTTGTAAAGTGTGATGGCTCCGACAATAACCAATACCAGCAGAATGATTCCAAGAGCAGCTAAAACTCTTTTGAACCATTTTTTGGTTTCCGTTTGATTTTTCATTGATTGAACCTCCTTGACAATTATTTAAAATCCTTTGGTTCAAGATGATATACAACGTCAAAATCCTTGTTGGTAGCGACGTCCATGGTAAAATCCGTCTGGTAGTATATGACCGACCAGTCGGTGAAGATCGTCGGAGAAATGTACTGGTAGACCTCTTCGAGAATATCCATCGCGTATTCATGGGTGATTTCTGATTTGCCTTCGAGCGCGTTTTTCATCGCGTCGAATCTTTCACAAACGTGGTCAGTTCGTCCTTCATACATATAAAGAGGAAAATTGGTACACATTTTGCTCCTTGTCACATGCATGGTGCCGACCCGCCGCCGCCAAAGGATGTGTTTCTTGCCCATTCCACAACTGCGGCGCGATCGAGTATCAGGCGCACCGCCAGGGACACAAGAAGTTCAGGCCGTCCATGGGAATATACGGTGCGGCAAGCGCGGCGAGTCTGCCATATGTGCTGAGTGCTTCGGGACCGTATTGGCCGCCGATTCCCAGCATATCAAGCGACACCATGGAAAGTAAGGCATAGGCGTTCTTCGGAGTGGAATATACCGCCAGCTTATCCGTGCCGCCGAGGCCGAAGCTGCGTCCTGTGAGGTATTTGCCGCCGTCTGTTTTGGAAATAAACCCGCTGCACGCGTACTTGTCGATATTCGCGTCTATTCCGTAGCCGAAGAACGTCTCCTGGTTGATAAAGTCGAGCAGATCCTGTTCGGTCTCTATTCCAGCGTCAAGCGCCTTGTCAAGAAAATAATCCTGACGGTAATGGACTTTATAGAGGTTGTTTCCCACCTGCTCTACGTTGGCCGCTGTGGCAATTCTGCCGTAAAGTATTACAAACAGCACTGTGGCGGTGGTAAGCACCAGAAGTACCGGAGTGAGGAATATCCAAAGAATTACCTTGGGCCACACCCTCTTCTTCTTTGTGAACTTGTCTGATTTCTTTTCGCTTTTCTCAGACATTGCGTCGGCAGGCTCTTATAATCATCAGAGATTACCGAGTTATTGCAGCTTGGGATTCATCAAAATAATATATCTCGAATTTGTCGCCCTCGACCTTGTAGACGTATTTTTCAACTATTTTTCCGCTGCCGTATTCGGACTTGGTGAAATACACGCTTCCGTTGCCGCTGTTGTCCCCGTCCCATTCAACCGTGTAAACGTAACGCACGCCGTTTTCGACTTTTTCAATGTTGCCTGCTTTTGTATTCTCATCAAAACAATCGCTGTAATCAGGGTGAAGA
>ONYN01000286.1 GCA_900322085.1 uncultured Eubacteriales bacterium
AATGCACCTGTTGTGCGAAACGAACAGCCATATCAGAATGAACCGGTAGCGGATGCTCCGCGTACCTATTCGACCAGTGCCGTTCCCGCCCAAAACGCCCGGCCAAAAAAAGGAATCGCGCCGAAATGGATCGCGCTTTTTTCGCTGTTGTTTGTCACTGTAGCGACCCTTGGCGTTTTCCTTTACACCAATACGCACGCGATATTCGGGGAACTTTTTGGCAGACATGAAATTGTTTCGTCGTACACCACCGTTCTGGATCTCAGCGGAAGCGATTACAGCGATTATTCGCAGCTTTCCAAGCTGAAAGCCCTGGAGACGGTCGATCTGACCAACACGCCGGTCAGGGATTTGTCGGTGCTGTACGGTCTGGGCTCACTAAAACGCGTCATCCTGGCAGACCGGACATTGTCGGCAAGCGACTGCATTGCTTTTTACGGACATGTTCCCGGCTCTCATCTGGCCTGCAAGGTGGATATCAACGGGCAGATCTACGATTCCGAGACGGCACAGCTTACCGTGGAGAATATGGACGGGGATTCTCAGAAGCTGCTGGCCTCTCTTAACAGCCTGATCCGGCTCGATCTGACCGGGTGCGAGGTTTCGGAGGATACACTTTCCTCTCTTTCCGAAGCCCTGCCGGATTGTATGATCATTGCCCGTGTGCAGTTAAACGGGAAAGAATACAGAACTGACGCGGCATCTGTGGTTCTCAGCGGTGAGATAACCGAAAAAGACGTGGAGTTGCTGCACTATTTCAAAAATCTTAAGACGATGGACGTCAGAAACTGCACCAGCACCGACCTGGTGGACAAAATCATTTCCGCGCATCCTGACGTCAAATTAAACAATCCCATCGTGCTGCTCGGCCACAATGTCGGCACGGAGGATGAATTTGTCGATCTGCGCGGCAGCAAGTACACGTTTAAGGAAGTGAAGGCGGCGCTGGATGAAGCTTTGCCCAGGATGAAATCTCTCCGGAAGATCGACATGTGCGGCTGCGGACTGTCAAATTATGAAATGGAGCAGCTCTGCAAGGCTTATCCGGATATCAAGTTTGTGTGGATGATTCACTTTGTGAAATGGTCCGTGCGTACCGACGCGGTTGCTTTTTCCGCTCTGAACAGCGAGGGCAAGAGCACTTATACCCAGGATGATTATGCCCCTCTGTTTAAATACTGCACCGATATGGTTGCTTTGGATCTGGGACACAGCAGGATAACAGATATTTCCGCCATTTCGTCGATGAAGCATCTGAGAGCGGTGATTCTGATGGACAATAAAATTACCGATATTTCCGCGTTTGCCGAGCTGAAAGATCTGGAATTTATCGAGATGAACGCGACCAACAAGGTCAAAAGCATTGAACCGCTCAGAAAGCTGCAAAACCTGCGATTTATCAATCTCTGGGGCAGCGTGGGTCTGACCGATCTTTCTCCGCTCTACGAACACGAAAAGCTGGAGATTGCTATATTTGAGCGCACGATTGCCAAAGAGGAGCAGGCGCGTTTCAAAGAATCCAATCCCAACTGCGCCGCTTTTTTCAAGGTGGACAGCAATAAGGTTTCAACCAACGAGGCATGGAGAATGAATCCTTACCGCAGAAGGCTCAAAGAGAGAGTATTCAGAAACCTGGAGAAAGACATATTTAAGAACTGGATGTATGTCGTCGGATTTGACGAGGAGACGGGAGAATACATTCTGGACTACAGCACCAATCAGTACAAGTACAGATAACCGATAAAAAACGCATAAAAAAGCGCCGTGTGCATTTCCAAAGGAAATGTTCACGGCGTTTTTTATGCCCCATAGGGCTTGTTTTTGAAATCGGGATAACTGCCCAGCACATCGAGTGCGGCTACGTGCGTATCGACCAGCTGTCCTGTGGCGAAGTCGGCGGGTTCGTGTATATTGAACATGAAGCCCTCCTTGCCGTAGCGCTTATCCACACCCTCTATGTACTTTTCATCGACCGAGGCGTGCAGCACGCGTCCGATGATCATGGAGCAAATGCCCTTGCGGGTGAGATCCACGTTGCAGGCGAGCTGACATTCCAGCGTCATAAAGCTCTGCTTTACGCGGGGCGGCTTGACGCAGATTGATTTCTCGGGTGTAAAATGTCCCGCTTCAAATTCATCGGTGAGGTTTGCGTTGTGAGTGATGGTGGCGATACAGTTGGAATAGTAATCGGCGCTCACAAAGTTAATGCAGAATTCGCCGTCCCGCACGATGTTTTCGTAGGTGTGGGAGGAATGTGCCACATTCTGCATCACGGCAAAATATCCCCCCTGATCGCCTCCGAAGCAGCTCCACGAGTGGAAGCAGAGATTGGGCTGCCCGTTTTCCTTGAGGGTGGAGATCAGAAAGAGAGACTGCGGTATGGAGCAGGCGAATTCCATATGTGAAAAGGTGTCGAACTGCCCCGGCCAGTTTTCGTAGAGCAGCTCAGCGGTTTCCATGCTGATTTCTCTTTTCAATTTGTATTGGGTACCTCCTTGTGTTTCATGTGGTCGCGCACGGCGAATGGCGCGTAAAGCATCGCCCAGACAGCCGCCAGCAGTGCCAGCATGGGCAGCAGATAGGCGCTTTCACCGAACCATTCGGCGAATTGTCCTGTGAGCGTACCCCTGACCGGACCGTTGACGAAGTAGTAATTGCTGCCGAGCAGACGGTTGAGCAGCAGCGCCGGAAGCATGGTAATGATCAGCATCAGCGCCACGCCGGGCAGCACCTTATAATCCGGGCGGAAGAATCCGCAGCAGACCATATAAAGCGGAATGACCGCGATAAAGGCGTGGGCGATCATCAGGTGAAGAAAGTAAAAGCTCAACGCGGTGGAATGGCCGATATCGGGTGTGATGAGGGCGAATACCGCCCCCGGCATATTCACAGCGTAGATAAAATTGCGGAATATCTTATTCCGGGTAAACACGGCGAGCGGGTAGGTGAAGAGCGAGATGGAGCAAAGGTGAAACGGCAGTCCGGTTTTGATATTGAATTCTTCGGGGTGCAGGGCGAAATGCAGGTATTTGCCCATTTCGATGACGGTGAACGCCGCCCAAAGGATTATCAGCAGCCGTTGTCTGCCATTTTTGTCCAGCCTGCCGCCGATGAATATGACAATGGCCCAGAACAAGGCTGCCGCCGCAAGAAAGCAGAGGTGTTCGGGAGAAAAAAGCCCTACGGGCTGTGTGCTGCTGAATATGGCCATTGCCCCCTTTTTTGACAGGTAGAAGGTCTTGTTATATTGTTTGTTGGTTTGCGTGAATTATTCGGCCGATGCTTTGACCAGCCTTTGGAATTCGTCGCCGCGCACCTCGAAATTTTTGAACATGTCGTAGCTGGAGGCGGCAGGGGAGAGCAGGCATATTTTTCCCTCGGCAGTGACTTCCCTGGCCTTCGCAACGCCCTGGTCGAAGTAGTAGCAGGGATAGATTTTGATTCGTCTGTCAACTCCGTACTCTTTAAATAAGGCTTCCATGCGTTCGGTTGTCTGTCCTACAAGAACGATATTGTCGATGTCGGCAGTTGTGAGAAAGTCGGCAAGGTCGTTGTAATCAATGCCCCTGTCCATGCCGCCGAGAATGATCGTGCCGATGTTGCCCAGAGACTTGACAGCGTTGATTGCCGAACGGCAGATGGTGGAAATGGAATCATCGTAATAGGTCACGCCGCCGAAGGTTCCTACTCTTTCCAGCCTGTGGGCAAGCGGACGGAAGGTGGAAAGCGAAGCTTTGAATTCCTCATCGCTCATGTTGAACATCTCTTTGCAGATGAAATAATCAACTCCGATGTTGTAGAGATTGTGTTTGCCGACAAGGCAGGTTTCGTCGGGCTGAATGTCGATGGAGCCGTGCGGAACGGTGACGGTGGTGCCGCTGACCGAAATGTCGGCGGGGACGTTTTCGCCCAGGCCGTCGCAGGCGGTGATCAATCTGCCGTTGCGGGGGTAAACGCGGAGTGTGTCGAGGTCGGAGCAGTTGAGAATGACAATGTCGCTCTCATTCTGCCAGCTGAATACGTGGGATTTTGCCTTGATGTAATTCTCCATTGTCACATAATGGTCGAGGTGTTCCTCGTAGAGATTGAGGACTACGCCGACATGGGGAGAGTGCCTGACAAATTCCAGCTGGTGGCAGGACATTTCAAATACCACGGAGGTATGTTCGTCCACCCTGTCGATGTAGTCGAAGCAGGGAATTCCGATATTGCCGACGAAAATCGTGTTGTCGTCGTGATTTCTGAGCAGATGATAGAGCAGGGAAGAGGTGGTGCTTTTGCCCTTGGTGCCGGTTATGCCGAAGGTGTTTTTCCCGAACGCGGTGAGGAATACCTCTGTCTGTGAAGTCAGGCGGTCGAGGATTTTTTCGGGGTGAAATACAGGGATTCCGGGGCTTTTGAAGATATAGTCAAAGCCGTCGAAGTCAATGCCCTGCGTCTCGGTGTCCCAGAATTCGCAGTCGGGATAGGGCGTCATGTCGATTGGCTTGGAATCGGCCAGCGTCAGCTTCATTTCGGGATAAACCGAGCGGATATAGCGGAAGGTGGAATTTCCCTCTCTGCCCATGCCCCAGATGACCACTTTTTTATTTTGGATGAATGAAATGATGTTTTTACTATTTTGCCGTTCTTTCATAAAATACACACTCCTTTGACTAACCAAATTATAGCATTGTGCCGCTGCTTTGTCAATAAACCGCATGGCACGGAAATCAATTTTAAAAAAGCAAAGCGCGAAGCGCCAACAATGGGAGTCGAGGGGGTCACGCTGTCGCTTGTCGACAGCTAGACCTCCCTCGCGGGTGCAGGGCAGGTGCCCTGCCGGGGTAGTTTTTCGCTTGCAAAGCGGAAAACAGGGGCAGAGCCCATCGCCGCCATACGCTACGAATTATGATATACCCGGGCGCAACAAAACTACGTACCCAATCGAAATTCGCCCTGCCCCCGATTTACGTTGCAGAGGACGTACCCATCAAAATTGATTTCCCTGACCGTATGGATTTGAATGTTGACAAGATTGACACACAATTGTATAATAATGTTGAAATGCAGATAAAAATGAGGGAGAGAGTGCATGATGAGCGGGAAAGAATACAGGTCAATAGACGAAAGAATCATAGAAGCGCAAGAGCTGATTAATATTCATCACGATTATGACAGTGCGGAGGAACTCTTTCTGAGCGTGGTGGAAGAAGACCCCGATGACGATCGCGGATGGTACGGCCTGCTGAGAGCGTGTACATGCCGCTTTGACGCTGTGGAGTTTCTGATTGAAAAACACGGCCAAAAAATTCCTGAACGGTTTACGTCCTATTATGAGAAGGCTTGTGATACCGCCAACGCTAAAAACCGGGAGATCATCAGGAAAAGATGGGAACTGTTTGTCGGTGATTACCAGGAGCTTTACGAGATGTGCGCCGCAAAGAAGAAAAGGCGGAAGGAGGAATTGAAGAATTACGGAAAACCGCGGGATGAGGAGGATGAGGAAGAGGTCGAGGAGGACAAATCTTCGGGTTCCGGCGGATCTTCGTCCGGTTTCCTTGACGGGTGTCTGGAATTTATCGGTTTCCTGCTGTTGGTAATAATTGTCATACTTGTGCTTGCAAAGGTGGCAGGCTCTCAATAGTGACTTGGGGAAACAGCCCTGTATGTGGAAAAAACAAGACTTTCCGCGGGCAGGGTATAATTTATGCCAAAAATCCGGGGAAAATCCTACAAAATTATCAAAATATTTATATTGACTTTTCAAATTTAATCTGTTAATATATGTGCTAATGGTCTTGATTTTGCATGATAGCAATTTTGAAGTTCTATTCGCCGGCGCATACGACAAAAAGGCAGGTATCAAGCGTTTTTTTACATACATTCTTTGGTGCGCGCGGTATTGAAAAAAACAGAGAAAAAACTAATACAGCAACAAAAAAGGGCAGCAATCCTTGGAAGGTTTTTTTAACTATTTCGGGCCTTCCGTAAAATTAACATCGGCTCCAATAAAAATGCCGGTTTAATTCTATATTTACTGCGATTTGCCTCGGCTTGGTAGCCGTCATCAAAAACGGCTATGTCGGGCAGAAAGCAAAATTTCAGTAAAGGGGGATGTGTGCTAATGTCTGAAAATATCATTAGTCTTAAAAACATCT
>ONYN01000281.1 GCA_900322085.1 uncultured Eubacteriales bacterium
GGGCCCCTCGGGGTGCGGCAAAACTACTACCCTCCGAATTATTGGCGGTTTTCAGGAACCGGACAGCGGAGATGTTTTTTTTGGTTCAGAGCGAATCAACGATCTGCCGCCTCACAAGCGGAAGCTGAATACGATTTTTCAGCGATACGCCCTGTTCCCTCATCTGAATGTGTATGAAAACATCGCGTTCGGCATGAGGATTCAGAAAAAAAGTGAGGCAGAGATCAAGGCTAAGGTCGAAGAGATGCTCAGGCTGGTCTCACTCGAGGGCTTTGAAAAGCGAAGAACGTCCACACTGTCGGGCGGTCAGCAGCAGCGCATTGCCATTGCGCGGGCGCTTGCCAACGACCCGAGGGTGCTTCTGCTGGACGAGCCTTTGGGAGCGCTCGATCTCAAGCTGCGCCAGGAAATGCAGGTGGAGCTTAAGCGCATACAGAGCAGGCTGGGAATTACCTTCATCTATGTCACCCACGATCAGGAGGAAGCCTTGTCGATGTCCGACACGATAGTGGTTATGAATCACGGCGTGATACAGCAGATAGGTTCGCCAACCGATATTTACAATGAGCCTGAAAATGGCTTTGTTGCTGATTTTATCGGAGAAAGCAATATTGTGGACGGCATCATGCACGCCGATTGCGACGTGGAATTCTGCGGCGCGAGATTTGAGTGTGTTGACACCGGCTTTGCCAGGGATGAGGAAGTCGACGTGGTCATCCGTCCGGAGGACATTGTGGTCGTGCCAAAGGAAGAAAGCCCGCTCAGGGGAACGGTTACGTCCGTCACCTTCAAGGGCGTTCACTACGAGATGTATGTGGACGTTCCGGGTGAGGAAGAGGAATGGATTATCCAGTCCACCGTCGCTCAGGAGGAAGGCAGGGAAATCGGCATGACCGTCACTCCCGAAAATATTCACATAATGAAGAAATACACCGGCGATTACGCAAGCGACATAGAGTTTGAATGACGGAGGGCTGTTTATGAAGAAGGATTCATGGATTGCCTCGCCGTTCATGCTGTGGGTAGTCATATTTACGGTGGTTCCGCTGGCAATGGTGTGCTGGTACGCCTTCACCGATTCCGCGGGAGCCTTTACGCTGGCCAACATAGAGATGATAGGCTCTTATTGGGGATATCTGAAGGATTCGCTCGTGATGGGAGCGGTGGCTACGGTTTTCTGTCTGTTGCTCGGGTATCCGGTGGCATACGTGATGTCAAGGGCGAGCTGGGTGGCGCAGCAAACATTGATGCTGCTGCTCATGCTCCCACAATGGATGAATTTTCTGCTGAGAACATATGCCTGGATGACCATTCTGGAAAACAATGGTCTCATCAATACCCTGCTTGGCAAGATGGGCATTGGCCCTTTTCAGATGATCAACACAAAAGGCGCCATCATTCTCGGCATGGTTTACAACTTTCTGCCCTATATGATTCTGCCGATTTACTCCGTTATGGAGAAGATACACAAGAGCCTCTTTGAGGCGGCCAACGATCTCGGCGCCGACCGTGTGCAGACCTTCCGCAGAGTCGTACTGCCGCTGAGTCTGCCGGGCGTCATTACAGGCATTACAATGGTATTTGTTCCGTCGGTCAGTACCTTCGTCATTTCGCAGATGCTTGGCGGAGGACGCAATCCCCTCATCGGCGACGTGATCGAAAGGCTGTTTGTCGGCGCGGCTCCCAATTACAACGTAGGCGCGGCGCTCTCGCTCGTGCTGATGGTGCTGATTCTCATCAGCATGGCTGTTATGAAGAAATTTGACGACGGCGAGGAAACAGGGGGGCTGATGATGTGAAGGCTTTATCGAGAATTTATACCGGACTTATTTTCGTCTTTTTGTATGCGCCTATTGTGGTGCTTATCATTTTTTCTTTTAATCAGAGCAAGAGCCGTTCGGTGTGGAAGGGCTTTTCGCTCAGGTGGTACGAGAATCTTTTCAGGGACAGCACGATCCTTGAAGCTCTCCGGACTTCCATTGCAGTTGCCGTCATTGCCGCGATCGCTTCCACCATAATAGGTACCGCCGCGGCAGTCGGACTTAAGAAGATGAATAAGAACCTGCGTTCTGCCATGCTGACGCTGAACAATATCCCCATGGTCAACCCTGACATTGTCACCGGCATTTCTATGATGCTGCTCTTTGTGGCTGTATTCGGTACTACGGGACTTTTCCGGCCGGGTTTCGGAACGCTGGTCATAGCTCATATCACCTTTTGTATTCCCTATGTGGTGCTGTCGGTTATGCCCAAGCTCAACCAGATGAATCCCAGCATTTACGAAGCGGCGCAGGATCTGGGCTGTCCGCCGTTCAGAGCCTTTATGAAGGTGGTCATTCCCGAGATCATGCCGGGCATCATTACCGGTATGATGATGGCATTCACTCTGTCGCTCGACGATTTCGTCATCAGCTACTTTACAAGCGGTTCCACAGCGCAGACGCTTCCCATGGTCATCTATTCTATGACCAAGCGAAGAATCAATCCCAAAATCAACGCGCTTTCCGCTTTGATGTTCGTAATCGTTCTCACCCTTCTTGTGGTGATAAATGTTCGCCAGATCCGCGAACAAAAACGCAGGAAAAGTTTGAAATTTGAAGCTTGAAATTTGGAAAGGAAACTGATAAATGAAAAGATTAATTGCGCTTGTGCTCTCAGCGGCACTTATGATTTCCGTGCTCTCCGTGTTCTCCGGCTGTTCGGAGGAAAAAGGCGTTGCCAAAACCGGCGAGGTGCTTTATGTCTACAACTGGGGCGAATACATCTCGAACGGCGATGACGGTACAATGGACGTCAACGCTCAGTTTGAAAAGGAAACCGGCATCGAAGTCAAATACCTCAATTTCTCCAGCAACGAGGAAATGTACGCCAAGATGAAGAGCGGCGGAATGACGGTGGACGTCATTATTCCCTCCGACTACATGATTGCACAGCTCATCCATGAGAACATGCTGGAAAAGCTGGATTTTGACAACATTCCCAATTACGATAATATAGACGAGAAGTTCCGCAAACCGGCGTTCGACCCCACCGGAGAATATTCTGTGGCTTACACATGGGGCTGCACCGCGATATTCTACGATTCCAGATACGTCGATGAGGCCGATATTGACGAGGACACATGGGATTTACTCTGGAATGAAAAGTACAGCGGCAAGATTCTGATGTTCAACAACCAGCGTGACGCTTTCGGCGTTGCCGAGGCAAAGCTGGGCTATTCGCTTAACACCGAAAATCAGGAAGAGCTGGCAGCCTGCTACGACGAACTTGTCAAGCAATGCCCGCTGGTTCAGGGCTACTACGGCGACCAGATCTTTGATAAGATGGAGAGCGGCGAGGCGATTATTGCGCCTTACTACAACGGCGATCTGCTTATGCTTCAGGATGGCAACGAAAATATCAAGGGATACATTCCAAAGGGCGCCAACACCTTCATTGATTCCATGTGTATTCCCACCTGCTGCCAGAACAAGAGCGCCGCGGAGAAGTACATTGATTTCATGTGCCGCGAGGACGTAGCGCTTGCCAATGCCGAATACATCGGATATGCGTCTCCCATTTCAGCCGTAAAGGACGAGCTTGATGAGGAAGTGACAGGCGAATTTTTCTATCCTTCCGATGAAAAACTCAGCAATGAGTGCGAGGTATTCAACCGTCTGTCAGACGAAACAAATACCTACCTCTCCACCAAGTGGGAAGATCTTATGAAGGAATTTACCGAAAAAACGAGATAATACTTTCCAATTTTCAAATCAACTCAAATGACAAAACCGCACAGAGCAGCGCCGGAATGCCGGATGCACTGTGCGGTTTTCCATTTTTTTAATGATGTCAGAATTCTGTCGGGATCGCGTGGCAATGAATCAGCTTTCGTCCATTGTCTGTACTTTTTCGTCCTCGGGCGCTGATGTGAACGAATTGGGATCAATCACAACGTCGTCGTAATGCTCCGTGGAACGCAGCACAACGGTCGTTCTGCCGGGTAGATGGAGTTGGCCGTTTTCGAGCGTCGCAACTGCTTCTTTTTCCTCCGCCTGTGTGTTATCCTCAGAAGACGTCTGACCGAACACAGGAGTGCCGTCGGTTTCTTTTTCTCCCTCGGCGTTTTTGCTGACGACATATCCCCGCAGCTCAGTGAAGTCGGAATATCCCGCCGCCGCAAGATCAATGTCGGTGTCTTCGAGACTCAGGTTGTGAAGGACCATGACTGCCGTGCCGTCATAAATGCTGGTGTAGGCGCAGACGGAGTCTTTGCCGAAGTCGCGGGCGGTGACAGTGCCGCGGGCGATCTGGGGATTCTGGTTTTTGAGTTTGAGCAGCAGACGGTAATGAGTGAGGAGGGAATCTTCGTCCTTAAGCTGCTCTTCCACGCCTTTAATGCTCTCCTGACTGAGCTTAGGATCGGCGCCGTCAGGAGCAATCATCTTAGAGCCGTCGTCCATAGCCGACCATTTGATAGCTGTGCGTGCCGTGGGATCCTTTTTGCTGCTGTCTGCGGTGCTGCCTTTAAGTCCGATTTCCTCGCCGTAGTAAATGAAGGTATTGCCCGGCATGAGCAGATAGAGACTCGCAGCCATTTTGCGCTGACCTTCCGTGGCAAAGTAGGCGGAGGAACGGCTCATGTCGTGATTGGAGAGGAACGGCGCGTCGATCGCGTCGGATGCCGATACCAATTTGAGCTGATTGTTCCAGTTTTGCAGTCTCTTGGCGAACGTCGCGCCGTCCTTTGATTTGACCGTGGAGGAAATATATCCGGTCGAATTGGCAAAGGAGAAGTCAAAGAAGCTGTCAAATCCGCTGTTGAAATACTTCCTGACCGTGCTGTTGGCTGTCCATGCCTCGCCTACCGTATAGAATTTCGGATTTTTGGCTTTGCAGTAATCGCAGATTCTTTTGAGCACCTTGGTATTCTGCTCGGTATCGTTGGCATAGAACCACAGAACCGCGTCAAAGCGGAATCCGTCTACGCCCTTGTCAATCCAGAAATCGCAGATTTTATTGACTTCCTCCCAGACATATTCGCTGTCGTAATTGAGCTCCGGCATATCGTCGCTGAAATTACATTCATAATAGCAGCTGCTGAGCGGAATCTTCTGAAATCTCCTGCCGTTGAGCTTGTAGTAGGTGTAATCGCCGATTGTAATGGCCTGACCGTCTTTTTCCATTTCCTCGGCGGTGACATAGGTGTAATACTCGGCGTATTTGGGATCGTAGTCGCTCTCCATTCCGCTTTCGCGGCGACGGATCAGCTCGCAGAAGGCTTTGAACCATTCATGCTTGTTTGATGTGTGATTGAGCACCATGTCGATGATGACGGTGATGTTTCTTTCGTGGCACTTGGTCAGCATGGCCTCAAAATCCTCCATCGTGCCGTACATGGGGTCGATGGCGCAGTAGTCAGTGACGTCGTACTTGTGGTACGAGGGGGAGGGACAGATGGGCATGAGCCAGATGCCGTTGATGCCGAGAGAACTGCTGCCTGCCGCGCCGGAGGCCGGTTTGAGATAGTCCAGCTTTTGCGTGATGCCGTTAAAATCGCCGTATCCGTCTCCGTCCGAGTCTTTGAAGGAACGGACAAATATCTCGTAGAAATTCTTGTATTTGTCGTCGTACTCAACGATCGTTTCGTCCGGAACAGCCGGTTTTTTGGTTTCGACAACCGTTTCAGTGCCGCCGCAGGAAACGAGCATTGTCAGCATGGCCAGAGCGACCAGCATGACGCAGCGCAGCTTTTTTTTCAGATTCAAGGTCAGTCATCCTTTCACATTTGCCGGGAGTGGATATGGTATGATGAGAAGGCGATGCCATCACACGGCATCGGATTGCCGGCTGTAAAAAAACAATCCACAATTCACAGGCAAATTGTTTGATATGCATTATTATAAAATATTTACGCTGCAATGTCAATGCATTTTGAAGTCATTTGCGGGAGAATGATGAATATTTTTTTCATCATTGTTTCAGCATCGACAGGATAATGTGATATTTATTGTTAAAATGCACGAAAATTACAAAACCAATGTGATTCAATTCAAGAATTTTAAAAAATCAGGAGAAAAATTTGAATGAATCAGGCAATAATCTATTGACAGTTGCGCGGATTTATGGTAATATGCATATGGCAATTTTTAACTCTTCGGGAAGGTTGTGATTTATTTGGCTCAGAAAGAAGCATGTTCATTCCAGCGCGCTTCGGGCGTATTGCTGCCAATTACCAGTTTGCCGTCGCCCTACGGCATTGGCACGCTCGGCAAGGCTGCCTATGAATTTGTCGATTTTCTCAGGAAGGCGCAGCAGCATTACTGGCAGGTACTGCCCATAGGTCCTACCAGCTTCGGCGACTCGCCCTATCAGTCTTTTTCAGCCTTTGCAGGCAACCCTTATTTCATAGATCTTGACACACTCGTTGAAGAGGGTCTTCTTCAGTATGACGAGATCAACTGCCATGACTGGGGTTACGACGCGACAAAGGTCGATTACGCAAAGATTTTTGAATCAAGGTTTACCGTTCTTCGCAAGGCTTTTGACCGCAGCAACCACAAGTCGTTGCCCGAGTACAAGGCCTTCTGCGAGGAAAACGTATTCTGGCTCGAGGACTACAGCCTCTACATGGCGCTGAAGTTCTACTTCGACAACCGCGAATGGCAGCTGTGGGAAAACGACATTCGTCTCAGAAAGCCCGCCGCGGTCAAGAATTACACCGAAAAGCTCGCCAATGACGTCGAATTCTGGAAGTTCCTCCAGTTCAAATTCTTTGAGCAGTGGAACCGTGTAAAGGCTTATGCCAACCAGAACGGCGTCAAAATCATAGGCGATATTCCGATCTATGTTTCGATGGACAGCGCCGACACATGGGTACACGGCGATCTTTTCCAGCTTGACGAGGAAAAAAGACCTGTCAAGGTGGCGGGTGTTCCGCCGGATAATTTCTCGGCCGACGGTCAGCTCTGGGGCAATCCTCTGTACGATTGGGACAAAATGGAAAAGAACGGCTTTGCCTGGTGGAAGCAGCGCATGGGTTCTTCCGCCAAGATTTATGACGTGATACGCATAGATCACTTCATAGGCGTGGTCAAGTACTATTCCATTCCGGCCGATTCCACCACCGCCATCAGCGGCAAGTGGATGCCCGGTCCCGGCATCAAGCTGATCAATGCCATCAACAGCGTTCTCGGCGACTCGCTTGTGATTGCCGAGGATCTCGGCGTATCTGACGACAGAGTCGTCGCTCTGCTCAAGAAGGCCGGCTATCCGGGCATGAAGGTGCTTCAGTTCGGCTTTGACGGCGGAAGTGACAATGTCATGCTGCCCCACAACATCACCGAAAACTTCGTGGTTTACGGCGGCACGCACGACAACGAGACGCTTGTCGGCTATTTCTGCGATGACAACAAGAGTATAGAAGACCTGTGGTACGCTGTGGAGTATCTTAACTGTGAGACCATTGACAGCATTCCCGATGCCATTATCCGCGTCGGCTTCATGTCCTGCGCTCATACGGTCATATATCAGCTCCAGGATTACTTGGGTCTTGACAATTCCGCCAGAATGAATTTCCCATCCAAACTGGGAGGTAACTGGGAATGGAGAGCGACAAAGGCTCAGATGTCGGATAAGCTGGCTGCAAGGATAGCGCGGCTTGTCGAAATTTACGGGAGGTAAATAATTTGAACACTATTTTTCAGAACGATGTAATAAAATGTCTTGAGCTTGACGCTGGCAAGACGCTTGAAAACGCCACGACCAAGGAGCTTTACAACGCGGTATCAAAGGCCGCCGTTGCACAGGCTTACCGCGGCGCTGACAAGTTTACCGGCACCAAGAGAGCGGCTTATCTTTCGGCTGAATTTCTGATCGGCCGCATGATCTACAGCAACCTGCTCAACCTCGGCCTGCTGGATGAAACCAAAGAGCTGCTTGCCTCGGCCGGCATTGACATCAATGTTTTTGAAGATATTGAGGACGACGCACTCGGCAACGGCGGTCTGGGCCGTCTGGCTGCCTGCTTCATCGACTCGGCAGCCACACAGAACATTCCGCTCGACGGTTACGGCATCCGCTACAAGTACGGACTCTTCAAGCAGTATTTTGAAAACGGCTTCCAGAAGGAAAAGGCTGACGACTGGCAGGCATACGGCGATCCGTGGTCGATCCGCCGCGATGATGAAACCGTGCTGATCAAGTTCTCCGGCCAGACCGTCAAGGCAGTTCCCTATGACATGCCGGTGATCGGTTTCGGCGGAAAGACTGTCAACAATCTCCGTCTCTGGCAGGCAGAGGCTGTCAACAGCTTCGATTTCGACCAGTTCA
>ONYN01000277.1 GCA_900322085.1 uncultured Eubacteriales bacterium
CCCCATTGACCGAAATAAAGGACGGTTCGATAGATTTCAAAGGTGTAAATTTCAAATATTCCAAAAAATCAGAGAACTGCGCCCTTTCCGACATCGACCTGCACATAGCCTCCGGTATGACGGTGGGAATTCTGGGCGGTACAGGTTCCGGAAAATCTACCCTTGTACAGCTTATCCCCAGACTTTATGACGCCACTGAGGGAAGCGTTATGGTCGGAGGCACGGATGTTCGCAATTACGACACGACAGCTTTGCGCGACGGCGTGGCAATGGTGCTGCAAAAGAACCAGCTGTTTTCCGGCACCATCAAGGACAATCTTCGCTGGGGCAGCGAAAATGCCTCTGATGAGGAGATTGTAAAAGCCTGCACATTGGCGCAGGCGGACGATTTTATCAAGTCGTTCCCCGACGGATACGACACCTACATCGAACAGGGCGGAACCAATGTCTCGGGCGGTCAGAAGCAGCGTCTCTGCATAGCACGCGCCCTTCTCAAAAAGCCCAGAATACTCATCCTCGACGATTCCACCAGCGCTGTCGATACCAAGACCGACGCATTGATCCGCAAGGGCTTTCGGGAATTCATTCCCGAAACAACCAAGCTGATTATCGCCCAGAGAATCGCCTCTGTACAGGACGCGGATATGATTATCATTCTCGACAACGGCAGGATCATCGCTTCCGGCAATCACGCCGAGCTGCTGGAAAACAGTCCTATCTACCGCGAGATCTATGAAGAACAGACTAACGGGAGGGCTGAAAATGAACAATAAAATGAAAAGACCGCCCATCGGCGGGGGACTGAAGCGTCTTATTTCGATGCTCATTCAATCTTATCCCGTGCTGATTCCCGTGACCGCCGTCTGTATCATTCTTTCGTCGATTACCAATGCGCTGCCGGCAGTGTTTCAGCAGAAGATTATTGCCGACATTGAAACCTACTGGCAATCGGGTGACTGGTCTGCCGCATCAAAGGTGATTATGCCCAAGGTGTTCATTCTGATGGGGCTTTATCTGATGTCGCTGATATCAATCATACTCTACACCCAGTTTATGGCGTACATTACGCAGGGCTTTTTGAGCAAGATGAGACTTGCCATGTTTGAAAAGATGCAGAATCTGCCTATCAGATATTTCGACACCAACAAGCACGGCGACATTATGAGTCGATATACCAATGATATTGACACTCTTCGCCAGCTTATTTCACAGGCACTTCCGACTCTGCTCCAGACAATTATCCTTATCATCGCCGTCATGTCTATCATGCTGTATTACAGCATATGGCTTACCGTAGTGGTTCTGATAGGCGTCACAGGAATTATGTTTGTCAGTAAGCGTGCCGGTGGCGGTTCCGCGAAATACTTCATACGCCAGCAGAAGTCTCTCGGCAAGGTGGAAGGTTTCATTCAGGAGATGATGAACGGTCAGAAGGTCGTCAAGGTGTTCAACCATGAGAATCACTGCCGCGAAGATTTCGACAGACTCAACGAGGAACTGTACAACGACGGATTCAGAGCCAACGCATACGCCAATATTCTCGGCCCTATTATCCAGAATATAGGCAATATTCTCTATGTGCTGCTTGCTGTGATCGGCGGCGCACTGCTTCTGGCACACGTGCCGAATATCGGACTTTCGGCGTTGTTTGCGGGATCGCTGGGACTTGTGACCATCGACATTCTCATTCCCTTCCTCAACATGGCCAAGCAATTTACAGGCAATGTCAACCAGCTCGCGCAGCAGGTCAATTCCGTGGCGATGGCAATCGCCGGCGCCGAGAGAATATTCTCTATGATTGACCAGCAGCCTGAAACAGACGATGGATATGTCACTCTGGTCAACGCAAGCTACGGTGAGGACGGAAGCATCACAGAATCCAAAAAGCATACCGGTCGCTGGGCGTGGAAGCACCCACACGGAGACGGCACTCTCACTTATACACCTCTGGAAGGCAATGTGCAGCTTCTCGACGTTGATTTTGCCTACGAAGAAGGTAAGACAGTGCTTCACAATATCTCGCTGACAGCAAAGCCTGGCGAAAAGATTGCGTTTGTCGGGGCGACCGGCGCGGGCAAGACCACGATCACTAATCTGCTCAACCGTTTCTATGACATTGAGGACGGCAAGATCCGCTACGACAACATCAACATCAACAAGATACGCAAATCCGACCTTCGTCAGTCGCTGGGGCTGGTGCTGCAGGAGACCAATCTCTTTACCGGTACCGTCATGGACAACATAAGGTACGGTAAGCTCGACGCCACCGATGACGAATGTCGAACCGCAGCCAAGCTTGCGGGCGCGGATGATTTTATCACCCGACTTCCCGACGGTTACGATACACTGCTCGAAAACAACGGCGAGAATCTTTCGCAGGGGCAGCGACAGCTCATTGCGATAGCCAGAGCGGCGGTGGCAGATCCTCCCGTCATGATCATGGACGAGGCGACTTCCTCTATCGACACCCACACCGAGCAGATTGTGCAGCGCGGAATGGATAAGCTCATGGAGGGCAGAACGGTATTTGTCATTGCCCACCGTCTTTCTACCGTAAAGAATTCCGATGTGATCATGGTACTCGATCACGGACGAATCATCGAGCGCGGGACACACGATCAGCTCATTGAGCAGCAGGGGCAGTACTACAAGCTTTACACGGGCGCGTTTGAACTGGAATAATTTTTCCTCCGTCCGTAAAAAAATCACGGGATCTATCTCAAACGAGTGATATGATCCCGTGATTTTAATTTTTTTGGAGTTTTCCGGAAGGTTCAGGCATTGGCTGTATCTGTTTCAACCGGCTCGGCGCTTTTAGTTTTGAAAAGGATGGAACCGATCGCTTTGAACAGCTCTCCGAATTCCTTTGTCCGACAGAAGCAAAGTGCGATGGTCATATTCGGCATGACAACGCATACACCGAGTTTTGCGAATATTTCGGCCCATCCGGTCAGCGGCAACTGCATATCCACGTAATGTGTCAGCGCTATCATAGCTCCCGAAACCAAGAAATAGATGAAATTTCTGCCCCAGAATTCTCCCATTGAACGCTTGAAGCCCTGTTTGAAGAGAACCAGCGGCTCCACCCACATCGAGGTGGCTGTCATGCTTACAATAGTGCCGAATAATATACCGGCAATTCCCATGCGCTGAATCGCCGCAACGGATACCACAACATTCATTACCGCCTCGACGATCGGCTTATAACGGTCTGCCCAGAGCAGACCCATTGCCTCTTTGAATGTGAGAGGCACTTTGCGTATGCCGACCACATAAAAGTTCAGCCCTATCATTAATATTGTCGGAAATGTAAATCCGTAATCCGCCGCGTCCTCCACTCCCATCAGGTTGAGAATCTGCATAAGAACCGGATTTGACAGCTCGATGAAGCTGACCGTGCAGAAAGTATATATCCAGAAGCTGAGGAAATGCAGATATTGAAAGGTCTTGTACACGGTATCCTTGGACTCCATGGCGCTCATATTTCCGACGCTCGAGAGCATGGCGTTGAAGAATTGATTGATAAAGGAATTCATCAGATTGATAATCATTTTAAAATTGCCGTAAAAGCCGCAATAGATGATTCCGATGAATTTGGAAATCAGAAGATTGTCGGTCGAACCCAGCACAACGGCTCCTACACGGTGATTGAACATGGCAAAAACATTTTTGTAAATGCTCTTTTTCTCCTCCTTAGTGAGCAGTATCTTTTCCTTTGTGTTGAGGAACGGATAGAGCTGGCCGGCCTTGTGATTGAGAAGGATGTTCTTGCTCACTACCATGACCGTCTGGATGATCAGGAAAATGAAGAAATCGTGCGTGGTAATGAGGAACGTCACCTGCAGGACACACTGCACAACTGAAAAAATCAGGCTGTAGAGATGCGTGATGTATATTCTCTGGTCGGCATTGAGTATGGACTGCTTATATACCCAAAGGTACGATGAGGATGAACTGATTAGGTACATGAAGAATATCATCTGCGCATGAGGCACCGCGTCCATGTTTTCTATGAAGAAAGAGAGAAAAGGCAGCAGGCAAAGACCGGAACAGAATATCATGGCGGCTATCAGATGATAAGCCCTGCGATAAAACTGTGTCAGGGCGATGAGCTTGCGTTCGTCCTTCTCCGCAATGGGCTGATACATGCTGTAGACCAGAACCAGACCCATTCCAAGCTCGGCGAGCGACAAAAAGTCAAGGATATTCGAGAACAGTCCCTTTGCTCCCAGATATTCCTTCAGCATGAACCTGAGAAATACAAACTGCGTCACAGCGCCCGTCAAGGCAGCCATGCCTTGCGACAGCACTCCGACAACGGTATTTTTAAAGAGTTTTTCCTTTCTCAAATCGGATATCTCCTTTTTTATTTTGATTTTTAGGTGATTGTAAAATTTGAAAAGTAGCGTAAATTGGGGCTTTGCGGTTTTGGGGTCATAAGAGCCTGCCGACGTATCTCAGCGCGTACTGATTGCGCCGTCAGATTTTTCGCCAGATGCAGTGAATTTGCCGTAGCCATACTGTCGTATTGCCGGTC
>ONYN01000275.1 GCA_900322085.1 uncultured Eubacteriales bacterium
CACTTCCTCAGCGGCATAAGTAAGAATTACGGAAATATGATATCACAAATCAGGAGGAATGTCAAATGGAAAGAAAGAAATCAGCCGTGATCAATGACGCGATTTATTATTTGTCGAAAGTGGACGAGCTGGATCCGTCATTGATCGACGAACTGTTCGACATTTATTACATGCTCAGGAAGACGGAAGAACAGGAGGTGAAACCGCGTGAAGCTGCTGAATCTCAAAATAAGTAATTTCAAGGGGATCCGCTCGTTTGAACTTCCCTTGAACGGCGGCAGCGCTATTGTCAGCGGAACCAACGGCGCGGGCAAGACAAGCCTTTTTGACGCTTATTCGTGGCTGCTTTTCGGCAAGGACAGCGCAGGCCGCAGCGAAACCAATTTCGAGGTGAAGCCCTACGGTTCCTCCGGCCTGACCGTGGAGGTAACCGGTCAATTTGAACATAACGGCAAGACCTTCACACTCGGCAGACGTCTTGCAGAGAAGTTTGCCAAAATCAACGGTGACGGCGAGGCCGACCGCAAGCCGAAGAACGAATACACCTATTTTATCGACGGCGTTCCCAAGCCAAAAGCACAGTACACCGCCTACATTGCCGATATCTGCCCCGAGGAAACCTTCCGTCTGCTGTCCGACCCGGATTATTTCGCGGGTAAAACCGACTGGAGGACACGGCGGAAAATGCTGCTGGATTTCTTCGGCAATACAAACGACAGGACGATTATTCAAAAGCACGCGGAGGAAATCGGTGAACTCATCACCCTCATCGGCTGCAAATCAGTGCAGGATTACAAAATCATGAGTCAGGCTGAGCGCAAGAAGGTGATGGAAGATATGGACGGCATTCCCGCCCGTGTGGATGAGGCCGAAAAAGCCAAGCCGACAGATTTACCGACGGAAGATGACGGTGCAAAACTTGGCTTGCTGACCCTGCGCAAGCAAACCCTTGAGCAGCAGATCTGCGATACGGAAAACGGTCTGGAGGTACAAAAACAGCGAGGCGTCATTGCGGAACTTCAGGCGGAATTTGCTACCAGAAAAGCGGAGTATGCCATGCAGATGACTGGCATCAAAGAGCTTGACGAAGCCAGGGAACAAGAGGCTCGTCTCAAAGGGAATATCTCCCAGACTGAATATGAAATGCGCATTATCCGTGCGGAGAATGACCGGCTGCAAAACTGCCGGGCAAAGCTGCTGGAAGAGTACAGAGCCATTAGCGCGAGCGCATTTGACGAGGCCTCCGCCCAGTGTCCCACCTGCGGCCGGGAATATCCCGAAAAGAAAAAGCAGGAAATGCGCAGCGCATTCAACCGCCGCAAGGCCGGCGATCTGGAAATCAACAAAACCAAAGGACTCGCAGCCAGAGAGCAGATACAGGCCTGCAACGACCGGCTCACGGAATTGGGAGCGGAATTGGACGGATATAATCAAGCGCTGCGTCAGACGGAAGATGACATTGCCCGTCTGAACAGTACCAAAAGCATTCCCTTTGAGGAAACCGCCGACGCTCAGGCGTTGCAGTCCAGGATTCAGCGTGAGAAACAAACCCTCTCGGATATTTCCAATGACAAAGCCCTGTGCATCAGTCGGTGGCGGCAGGAGATTGCCGATCTGGACGCCGAACTGTCAGCCATCCAACGCCGCATGGCTTCGGCAGAACAGGTTAAACAGCAGGACAGACGCATTGCACAGCTGAAAGCGCAGGCCAAAGAACTCGGCAAGCGCCGGGCGGAACTGGAGCACGGCATTGAACTGGCTGAACGCTTCGAGCAGATCAGGCTCACGGAAATAGAGGAAAGCGTGAACCAACAGTTCACATACGCCAGATTCAAGCTTTTCAACCGGCAACTCAACGGTGGTATAGCGGAATGCTGTGAAGTCACGGTGGACGGGATTCCTTACACCACCAATCTCAACACGGCGGCCAAGGCCAACGCCGGTCTGGATATCATCAATGTGATATCAGCCCGTATGGGAATTACCGCGCCCATCTGGCTGGACGGTGCCGAGAGTGTAGTGAAATATCTGCCTGTCGAAGCGCAGACCATTCAGCTCGCCGTGGACGGCGGCAGCGATCAGTTAAGAATTTATGTGGAGGAATGACATCATGGAAAACCAGCCAACCAATCAGCAAATCATCGAACGGAACAAGACTTATTCCGACGCCACGCTCAGAAAAGTGACAGAATACGTGACCGGCGGTCAGCTGCATCTCCCCGCCAATTACTCGGCTGCCAACGCCCTCAAAGCTGCGATGCTGTCGCTGGAAAACGTGACCGACAGGAAGGGCAATCCCGCCCTGCTGGTATGCAATCCCAATTCGATTGCTACCGCCCTTCTCGATACTGTTGTGCAGGGATTGGACCCCGGCAAGAAGCAGTGTTATTACATCGTTTACGGCAACAAGCTGACCATGCAGCGCTCTTACTTTGGCGACGTTCACCTCGCCAAGGCAAAGAACCCCGAAATATACGACATATACGCCGATGTCGTATATCAGGATGACGAATTTGAATACCGCAAGAAGCGCGGTCGCACCGAGATTGTCACCCACAATCAGAAGCTGGGCAACGTCGATAAGAATAAGATTGTGGCGGCGTATTGCACGGTGGAATACCGGGACGGCCGCGAAAATACCACCATTATGACCATTGACGAAATCAGACAGGCATGGTCGATGTCAAAAGCCAATCCCTTCGCTGAAAATTCCACCCACTCTAAATTCCCCGCCGAAATGGCGATGAAAACGGTGATCCGAAAGGCATGCAAACCGCTCATCAATTCTGCCGACGACAGCACACTGGTGATGAACAGCATTTACCGCACATCCGACGAGGCGACCGACAGCCGGCTGGAAGAGGAAATGAATTGCAACAGTTCCATCAACGATGTTGACACCAACGTACCGTATAACGCGGGGACACAGATCATTGATGTGAATCCTGACACCGGCGAGATTGTCGGCAGCGATTACGGCGACGGCCAGGCATCTGCCGCC
>ONYN01000273.1 GCA_900322085.1 uncultured Eubacteriales bacterium
GAGCTGATATCCGGCATGCCGGTGGTCGTTATAGAAAAGGGGCAGATCAATCAGGCCGCCATGCGTTCGCTGCGGTTGAGCAACGAGGATTTATTTGAGGAACTTCGCAAGAAGGACATATTCGACCCGGGTACGGTAGAATACGCCATTGTGGAAACCGACGGCGTGCTCAGCGTGCTGCTCAAAAGCGGCGATCTTCCGCTCACTGCTTCTCAGGCGGGCAAGGATGACGGCAAGGACGGTTTGAATGTGCTGATTGTCAGCGACGGCGAAATAGAAACCGAAGCCGCCAAAACGGTCGGCTGGTCCACCCAGAAAATAAAAAGAACGCTCCGTTCCCAAAACATCACCCTTGGCGACGTATTTATTATGTACGGCGACACCGAGGGTCAATTCAATATCATTAAGAAGGTGCCACAGTAAAAATGAACCGTGAAAAAATAACGCTCATACTCTGCCTGCTGCTGACAGCATTGTGCAGCGCCGCGCTGCTCACTACGATTCATGTGCGGGATTCGATGGCTTCACTCGCTGACAAAGCGCTTGCGCTGGATGTACAGGACAATATTCCCAATATGCAAAAAGATGAAATCCTGCCGCTGATTGACGGCATTGCCAACGGCTGGCAGAAATACGAGCCGATTGTCTCGACCTATTCTCGCCACGATGAAGTGGAGCGGGTTTCCTCCGCCGTACGCAGGCTTCGTCCGCTCTGCGACAGCGGACAGTTCGACGAGCTGTATATGGCGCTGCACGAAATAAGCGATTCGCTCGACCATCTGAGAAGTACAGAGCTGCCCACCATCGCGAATATTCTGTAAGAGCCTGTTTAAGATCTATAGTTTATCATGCTAGATTTTCAGCAATCCTTTGTCGAGCATACGCTGCGCCGCTATCAGTATGCCTGTCTTGCCGGCGGCGTAATTCAATCCGCCCTGCATCCAGACGGCATACGGCTCACGAAGCGGAGCGTCCGCAGAAAGCTCGATTGACGAGCCAAGAGTGAATGACCCCGAAGCCATGATAATCTTGTTGTCGTAGCCCGGCATATCCCATGGCTCCGGAAGCGCCATTGAATCCACCGGAGAACCGCTCTGTATGCCCTGACAAAACGCTATTAGCGATTCGGGATTGCGCAGCAGCACCGATTGAATGATGTCGGCGCGCTGCTCATTGGGCTGCGGAGTGACGCCGTATCCCAGACGGGAAAACAGTCCCGCGCAGAATGTCGCCGTTTTCAATGCCTCTCCCACTACATGCGGCGCCGAAAACAGCCCCATGTATATCTCTCTGGAATGCCCCAGCGTGCAGCCGACTTCCCTTCCGGTACCGGGGGTGGAAAGGCGATAGGAACACATCTCCACAAGGTCGGAACGTCCGGCGATATATCCTCCCGTCGGAGCAATGCCGCCGCCTGCGTTCTTGATCAACGAACCCGCCATCAGATCCGCTCCGTGACAGCAAGGTTCCGTGAGCTGCACGAATTCGCCGTAGCAGTTGTCCACCATGATGATCGCTTCCGGTCTGACACTTCGCACAGCATGGCAGATTGCCTCTATCTGTTCCACCGTCAGCGACGGACGGAGCGAATATCCCCTGGAACGCTGGATATACACCATTTTTATGGAATTGTCGGATTGCAGCTTTTTAAGCATGGCCGGAATATCCACGCCTCCGTCGGGCAGCAAATCCACCTTGTCAAAATGTATCCCGAATTCCTTGAGCGAACCGCTTGCAGGCTGCTTGCTGATGCCGATGACCGATTGAATGGTGTCGTATGGCATACCCGTTACGCAGAGCATCGTATCATTCGGGCGAAGCACTCCGAAAAGCGCCACAGTGAGCGCGTGCGTACCGCACATGAAATTGTATCTCAGCAGTGCGTCCTCACATTCCATCGCGTCGGCAAAGACACGCTCCAGCTTTTCCCTGCCGACGTCACCGTAGCCGTAGCCGGTCGACGATGTGAAGCAGTTCTCCCCCACATTGTTGCCTATAAATGCCGCAAGCACCTTCTGCTGATTCTGGAAGGCATTGCTCTCTATACGCTCAAATGCCGGACGGATATCCTGCTCGGTCTGTGCGGCAAGCTCCATGAGTTTCTCATCAATATCAAAAAATTTTCTCTCTTTTGGGTTGTAATTCATTTTTCAGCCTCCCCTTTGGTTTTGTTTTTAAAGGCAAACAGAATAAGCATATAACACACCGTTTTGGGCAGCATGAACATTCCCAGAATCGGAACAGCTCCCGCTCCCACAACGACCGGAAAATAGAAAAGGAATGAAAGTGTCACATAAAGCCATACGTTTTGAAACGCACGCACCTCTTTTCGCACGCCGAAATACAACGCCACAATCACCGCGCCCAGCACGGCAAATGGGATATTGCGGATAATTCCCCACATAAGCGGACCGTCATTTGTGAGCCACCTGTTCTGCGGCATCAGACACAGGACAATCCGCATAACGGACAATCCCC
>ONYN01000270.1 GCA_900322085.1 uncultured Eubacteriales bacterium
AAATTGAATATACTCCAACAATCGCGAAAAATATTATATCATACTTCGTGAAAGAAAAAGCATACAATTTGTAAATTTTCATACAGATAAAAAAATTGTCCCTTCGAAAGAGACTTTCAAAGGGACAATCGAACGATGACAAAGAACCAAACAGCGTAGATTATTTCACTGCATCTTTGAAAGCTTTGCCGGGCTTAAAAGCGGGAACAGTTGATTCAGGAATAATCTGCTTTTCTCCTGTGCGAGGATTGGTATTAGTTCTCTCTTTGTGAACTCTGGTTTCAAATGTACCAAAGCCCACAAGCTGAACTTTTTCGCCCTTAGCAAGGGTGGCAACAACAGTATCAATCACTGCCGCAACCGCCTTTTCGGAATCTTTTTTTGTGAGGCCGGATTTCTCCGATACAGCCTCCACCAATTCTGCCTTGTTCATTTGCATTACCTCCGTATATATTTTTTTGACATGGCAATTTCAGCAAGAAAATAATGTGAATAAGCCATGTTAAATACACAGTCCGGTATTTTAAAAACTATCAGACTGCCCGGTTATCTGCATACTGCCTGAATAACAGCCTGAAACGCAGATGACATTATATTATTAAAGCACATCCGTTAAGCATTGTGAGGATCAGAAGTGTACCACACCCAAGCCAAACGATAAGCTTCATCCGATCCTACTGAAACCTGCATTTGCAACATTCAATCGTCAAAAAATACACACATTAAACAAACAAATTATCCGCTGTCAAAAAATTAAGAGGGAAACAGCCGAAACATATGCATTCGTTCGATGGCAACAAGCGATTATTGCCATCGAACCGATGTATTTTAAAATGGGAGTGCAAAGAATCAATAAGAAAGTGACGGTCTGGCGGCACTTTTTGAAATTGTAATGCCAATAGATGATGGCTCAATAATACTTGCTAATATATTCTATCAGATTAAATTCCTTTTTTCAAGTATATTTACAATTTTTTCTCCCTTTGGAATCATAAGAATATCTTCCTTTGTCATTCCCTTTATCAGAAGAATGACGGCGACATAAACAATAATGGCGACAACAATGGCAGTAACCGTCATCAACGCCCCGATTAGTCTTGAATCAGAGCCAATGAGCTTGTCAAGAAGTCCGTAGGTTGCCCATGCCGCCAAAGCGCACATAATGGAGGCGAAAAGCGGTTTAATAAATGTTGTCAGAAGATTGGGCTTGATTTTTGCTCGGCGGTAAAGAATAATAAGACTGGCTACCACAATAAAGATGTAGCAGCTTATCGAACCTATGGGAGCACCCTTGATATTGATATTGGGTATTCCGACAAGCGTGAAATTAAGCAACAGCTTGATGGAAGCTCCGATGAGCATGAGATATACCGGGACCTTCTGGCGTCCGACTGCCTGAAGCATACTGTTGATGGGAGTTACAAGCGATCCGAACAGAACCATTATTCCAAGTACACGAAGCATTGGAACAGCTATCTCTGCGGCAGGCTTGCCGGGATAAAGGAGCTGAAGTATGGGGCCTGCGAGGGCGCACATACCAAGTCCTGACGGAAATCCGATAAGCACCGAAATCTTTACCACAGAATTAATGCTGGAATGAATCTGAGATTTTTTGTGAACAGCCCAGGCAGCAGCCAAGGTAGGCAGTGCCGAAACGCCAAGTGCCTGAGTGATATAAGGTACAAGGTTGTAAAGATTAATGCCAAAATTGTATGCACCGTAAAGAAAATTTGGAATTTTTTCGTCCGTAACGCCATTCATATGCGCACCGTAAATTCCTCTGAGAATTGACGGATTGATGCCTTCGAGTCTGTTCTGAATGGTTACGGCGTCGATTACCTGCGTTACATTGAGAACAAGCACTCCGAGCGCGATGGGAATGCCAATGCTGAAGAAATTGCGGAGAATATATCCGGATGAGCGGGGGGCGGGGGATGCGGCTATCTCTTCATCGGTTATCTCGTCGCCCAATTTCTTGTGACGTATCAGCATGTAAATAAGTCCGAGCAGCGAGCCAAGAGCGATGCCGGCCAGTGAACCGGCAGCCGCAAAGGGATAGCTTGCGATATGAGCTTCTTCAAGGGTGTTGACAGTCGTACCGAAAGCGGCCAATGAGGTCTGATAGGTGTACTCTCCGTACTTCATCAGACCGATAGCCAGTCCAAGGCCGATAAAAAGTTTCCCGAGCGCTTCAATTACCTGTGAGACAGCTGTAGGCGTCATGTTTCGCAGACCCTCGTAATAACCGCGGTAAGAAGCCATCATGCAGCAGAAGAATACCGATGGGCTCATAGCAAGGACGCTGTAGATGGAATCCTTGTCTACAAAATTGATATAAATGAATCCGCCTGCCGCCATTGCGACAAAGCCAAGAATTCCCGTCACAAGGAACACTCTCTGAGCAACTCTGTGAACCTTTCGAGCGTCCTTGTACCTGCCCATCGCGGTGTTTTCAGCGACCTGACGGGCAAGTGCCGAAGGAAATCCGGCCGCCGAAAGGGTGTAAACGGGCAGATAAAGAGCGTATGAGGCAGAGAAATACCCCATTCCTGCCTCGCCGATCACATTGCCCAGCGGAATTTTGAAAATGGCGCCGATGACCTTGACCAATATGGTGCCGAAGGTCAGTATTGCTGCGCCCTCCACAAGTGACTGCCCTCTGGAACCTCCGCGCTTCTTTTTCAGGGCATTTTTGTTTTCTGTCAAAATAACAACTCCATTCGTAAATGATATCTAATTCAAAAAAATAGATTGAAAAATTGATT
>ONYN01000268.1 GCA_900322085.1 uncultured Eubacteriales bacterium
AATTCGTCTGCGGGGAAGCTGATCTTCTTGAAGAGATCGCAGGGGCTTTCGCTTCCCGAATCGACGCAGATCTTATCCGGCATGCAGAAATCATATACCGGAACCAGCATCTGCACCTGTCTTTCCAACTGAATGATCATAAAGATTCCCAGCGTGACCTTGACCGCCTTCTCAGCAAGTCTATGGTCAAAACTGCCAGCGAACATTCTGGCAACGCGGTTTGGCACGCAGCAGCAGGGATAATGCGCCTCGCAGACCGGCACCACCTTTGCACCGAGACCGATCGGCTCCGCGATCTGTACGGTCGCCTTTGGCAGATTGCCAGCAGGCATATTCTGTTCGTCGTCGTCACCGCCTACGTAATCCGAACTGAACACTTTCACGCTGCCCTCACTGCCGTAGAGAATTGCCTTTTTGTTGTAAACGCAAAGTCCTCTGACCTCACATGAAGGGCTGATCGGAGACACTGTCACATCGAGCTTGACGCAGAAGTAAACCGTGATGTCCACCGAGTAATACCCTCTGTTGAACGGAACAGGCTCGGTGTCAATAATGACATTGACCACGTCCGCCGATTTCAGACGAACTCCCAGCGCATTGTTGATAATATCCTGGTCACGCTCGACAAAGAACACCTGAAGATCCTCCAGACATTCCCTGTCGCGGCAGGCGTCGTAAACTCTGCCCGCATTGATACAGACCGCCTCCTTAAAGCAGTCTCTGCGACCGCACTGAGAGGCTCTTTCACCCAAAGTCTGTGCGTTTGCACCCATGCACTGTGCATTTTTCTCACCCATTGAATATGTCCTCCTTTGATGAATTGAAGCAAATCATGAATCATCTGCCTCGCATTACATAATATGAGGACTTCGGGCAAATGTTCTCACCCATTGAGGCAATGAAAATAATTTATGACACGATGTCTCTGCGTCTGTAAACCGTATATGCCGCCGCAAGGCTTATCACGGTAACACAAATGCCTATGCAAAGCGGTACGGTTTCAATCGTTCCCCCATTGACAAAAATGTCGGTGGCATTTGAAAAGCTGAACGGTGTGATATATTTGAGAAATTCAGCCTTGTCCGTAATTCTCGCGATAATGTCCAGCACATAAAGCACCAGTGCCACTCCAAGCCCTAATCCAAGACTGCTTCGCTTTGAACAGGCCGAAAATGCAAAGCACACCGAAGCAATTTCAAGCTGCGCCGCAAATTGTGCCACAACGTAGCCTATAAGACTTTTCACGCTGAGTGTTTCACCGATCATTGCCGCCGAAGCAGCAAATACTCCGAAGGCAATAACGTCAAAGAGTACCAGATAGGTAACGATAGCCGCCAGCTTTCCCGTGACAATCCCACAGCGTCCCAGTGTAAGGGTATGCAGGAATTCCGCCGTATGACCGCTTTCTTCCTTTGCTAGCGCGGATATTCCAAGAAGTGCCGCGTACATTCCTCCGCCGAGGGCAAAAATGGTACCGATTTCGGTGCCGAAAAAGCCCTCCAGTGTGGTGATAGAAAGCTTGTCCATGCCGAATGCCGCCGAGAAGCCTCCCATGGAAGCAAAAGCGTCGGACATATCCGCCATAGATTCGTCTATCAACGGAAATAAAAATATGCAGCCGGCCGACATTGCCAGCACTCCCACGAGCCAGACAGAAAAGCTGACGCGGTTCATTTTTAATTCATGCTTATAAAGTGTCATGTCGTCATTCCTCCCGATACTCAGTCATAATACTGCATAAATACGTCTTCCAGCGACGGTTCTTCAATGCTTACGTCTTTTACTTCGCAGCCTGAAAGCGCAGTCAGAAGTGCCTTTATGTCGCCGCTGTAGACAAATTCCATGCCGTCCGGCTGACGTTCCACATTGCTCATGCCCTCGAGCGAAAGCTCACTGACACCAGACAAACGCACAAATTTGGCGGAGGTATGGGCGAGGTTTTCGATTGTATCGCAGGCAATGAGCCTGCCTTCACGGATGATGGCCGCCCTGCCACAGTACTTTCTGACCTCCGACAGCACGTGAGAAGAAAGAAAACATGTGGCTCCCTGCGCGTTGTATTCCCTGACCAGCTCAAAAAATTCCGACTGAATCAGCGGATCGAGTCCCGATGTGGGCTCGTCAAAAATGAAAAGCTCCGGCTTGTGCTGCATGGCACACACAATTCCCACCTTTTTGCGGTTGCCAAGAGACAGCTCTTCGATGCGCTTTTTTGTATCCACCTTGAGCCTTTCACAGAGCTTCGCGGCTTCCTCCCGGCATTCAGTTCCACGCACATCGGCGGCAAACCGGATTACCTCCGACACCTTCATGGAGGGATAAAACTGCGTTTCGGACGGCATGTAGCCTATCCTCCTCATTATCTCGCGGTGCCCTTTTACGATATCACATCCCAAAATCGCAGCGCTTCCGCCGGTCGGTTGTATCAGCCCCAGCAGACAGCGTATCGTGGTGGATTTACCCGCTCCGTTCGGACCGAGGAATCCGAATATTTCGCCCTTTTTCACATCAAACGAAACGTCGTCTATTCCGCGGTTGGTTCCGTAAAATTTTGTAAGTCCCTTGATTTCGATTGCCTTGCCGGTTTCAGATGGCATTTCAATCTCTCCCTTCATTTTTCTTGTAATGATCAAGCAGCTTATTGAGCTGTTTGGTATCGAGCTTTCTTTTTACCGCGTAACACAGTATCACACAGACATACGTCAGTATTATAAACCCCGCAAACAAAGCGGTGATCAGTTCACTGCCGCCAAACCAATTCAGCAGAAGGCTGGCGGCGACATACAAAAACGTACACATCAGCAATCCTGCCGCTTCATTTGTGCCGAATTGATCGGACTCATCAAAATCCTTGAACAAATAGGTCTGGACATAACAGATGATGTAATTCGTAATGACAATCTCGGCAAGCGTAATGATCTTCACGCTGAATACTCCCTGACAGAGCTGCACTGCACAGTAGAAAAACACAACGCAAAAAAAGTAAACGCAGGCTTTGAAGTCAATGGCTATCTCATTGAGAAGGGCCTTTTTTATTACTTTTTTAATCTTAGCCTTCAATGTGAAAATCACTCCTCTCCCCTTAGTTCTCTGCGGAAGGCCTTCGCGTATTTACGGGATATGATAACGTGTTCACCGTTTTCCATAGCCGCATTGATCCTGCCTCCCGCTTCACTGCGAAGCTCGGAAATGCGGTAGATGTTGATGATCATGGATTTCGAGCAGCGAAAAAATCCTTTGACCGAATAGGCAGTTTCAAGATTTTGCAGGGTGCAGGACGTTTTATACACCCCGTCGGCTGTATAAATAAACGTAACTCTGTCCACACTCTCGGCATAGAGAACGCTCCTGACAGGAAGCATGTATTTTGTGTCGCCGCTGCTGCATGGGATTTTCTCCTCTCCCCCGCCGGCAGCCCGGATCACCTCTTCAATCTCACGGCTCATCCGGATATAGTTGATGACAACCTCTTCCTCGCCGCTTTCCATCTGATTTAATATAACCTTCAATCCGTCACCGTCCTTGTATGTCGATTACGTTATCATCATACATTTGATTCATTGAAAATGCAAGCCTCCTATGCGCAAGTGGTATTTTTTTCTGCGCAAGATACTGCTTGTATGTGACTCCGGTTGCCTTTATTTCATATTGTTTGCAAATACATCTTGAAATACGGAAAATTTGGTTATATAATGATAGTGTCATTTATTTCATTATGAAAAGGGGATTATCATTATGGTAGCTACAAGAATCATCAGAGCAATTTCCGGAGTGCTGCTGGTACTGCAATGCGTGGTGCTGATCATCTTTTTCGGATTGATCCCGCTGGCAGGTTATTCCGCTTGTCCGGTGCAGGGAAACCATTCGGACAGCATTTACAAAAACGGCAGCCTTGCCTTCATCAGAGAGGTATCGCCAAGCGACCTTAATGAAGGGGACATCGCCTTGTATTATAAAGGGCGCACAGCAGTCGGCTCCAAGGTAAAGGCAAACGACACAACGACTTCGTCCGTCACACTAAGCTCGGGCAATGTATTGCCCTACAGCAAAATAAGCGGCAAAGGAAGCAGCTTTTCCGTTCCTGTGCTGGGAACTTACGCCGGCTGGCTGACAGGCGGCAACGGACTGAATGCCAGCGTCATTATCCTTGGCGTGTCATTTGTCGTTTTCGCTGTTTCGGCATTTATGGTCAAATACAAAGACTGACTTTTTCATTACATTTTAGAGGCTCATCTTCACTTGCTTTGGGAGATGAACCGTTTTTTATGGGCCGATAAAACAAACCAAAAAACCTGCCGGCCGCACTGCATATTTGCGCGGTCAAGGCAGGTTTTCGGGGTTATTTGGAATGATGTATGATACTTAGAGCCTGTTCAGCATCTCTTCGCGCACGGCTTGCCGCTGCTAAAGCAGCTGGCATCTCTTTCCGCCATATTTCGTGAAATTGCCTTGCAATACGACAGTATGGCGGCGACAATTTCACTACATCTGGCGAAAGAATCTGCAGCTGCTTTAGCAGCGGGCGCAATCCGCACACGCCGAGATACTGAACAAGCTCTTAAAATGTTACTTGCTCTGCTTGTCCGCAAGGAATTTATAGCAGAAGGCAGCAAGAGCACCGCCTACCAGCGGGGCAACTATAAACACCCACAGACCCTTGAGCTGATCGCCGCCTACCAGAACGGCAGGACCGAAGCTGCGGGCGGGGTTGACGGATGTGCCTGTGAAACGAATGCCCAGCAGATGAACCAGCGTCAGCGAAAGACCGATAACAATGCCGGCGACTGAACTGAAGCTTTCCTTTGATGTGACACCGATAATGGCAAGCACAAAAACAAATGTGAGAATAACTTCTACAACAAACGACTTTGCCCAACCGTAATTGGCGATGGTATTAATGCCAAGTCCGCTCTCCTTGCCAACCAGATAAGCGAGCACACCCGCGCCGGCGGTGGCTCCGAGGAACTGGGCTATTACATAGCCGATAAAGTCCTCAAGGCTCATTTTTTTGCTGATAAACATGGCAAGCGAAACCGCCGGATTGATGTGACAGCCGGAAATATTGCCTATGGAATAAGCCATTGCGACGATGACCAGACCGAAAGACAAAGCAACGGCGAGATAACCGGCGCGTGTATCACAGCCAACCACAACGGCGGTTCCGCAGGCAAACAGTACCAGAACGAACGTACCGACAAACTCAGCCAGATACTTTTTCAAAGAATCGTTTTCTTTCATGTTGGAAAACCTCCCTAAAAAAATAAAAATTTATTTACGAAGCTCAGGATAACCACCCCTGCTCTTCATATTTTTACCATATTTTTGGCTGTTTAATCAGAGCATTTCCGCAAGGTCGAGTACAAGGCGTTCACTCTTTTCCCAGCCGAGGCATGGATCAGTGATGGACTTGCCGTATATTCCGCCGTCAACCTTCTGGCAGCCGTCCTCTATATAGCTCTCAATCATAAAGCCTTTGACCATTTTCTCAATATCGGCGTTATGTTTGCGCGAATGCATGACTTCCTTGCAGATGCGTATCTGCTCAATGTATTGCTTATTGGAATTGCTGTGGTTTACATCGACGATTACCGCAGGATTTTCAAGATTGCGCGCTCCGTACATATCGTGCAGGAGAATGAGGTCTTCATAGTGATAATTCTGCATTGCCCTGCCATGCTTGTTGACAGAACCTCTGAGGATAGCGTGCGCCAGAGGATTGCCCTCTGTCTCGACCTCCCATCCGCGATAAAGGAAGGTATGACTGAGCTGCGCAGCCTTGATAGAATTCAGCATGACGCTCAGGTCGCCGCTGGTGGGATTCTTCATGCCGACCGGAACATGAATTCCGCTGGAAGTCAGCCTGTGCTGCTGATCCTCTACCGAACGCGCGCCGACCGCGACATAGGAAAGCAGATCGCTCAGATAGCGGTAATTTTCGGGATAGAGCATTTCGTCCGCGCACACAAACCCGGTTTCTTCAATTGCCCGCGCATGCAGGCGGCGGATGGCAATAAGACCTTCCAGCAAGTCCGGCTTCTTGGTGGGATCGGGCTGAGTTGCCATGCCCTTGTAGCCTTCGCCCGTGGTTCGGGGCTTGTTGGTATAAATACGGGGGATAATGATGATCTTGTCCTTGACCTTCTCCTGCAATCCGACAAGACGCCCGATGTAATCCATGACCGAGGTTTCATTGTCAGCGGAGCATGGACCGATAATCAGCAGGAATTGATCGCTCTTACCGGTAAATACGTCGGCAATCATTGCGTCCTTTTCTGCCTTTATGCGGGAACATTTCTCCGAAATCGGGAACTGTTCTTTAATTTCCTGCGGTATGGGGAGCTTTCTGATAAATTTCATTGGTTGTGCAATCCTTTCAATTCACGGTCAATATTCAGAGCCGTATATAAAATAATTCAGCGATTTAAAGCGTAACGCTTTTATGTGCTGATATACAGTATATAGCATACAAACCGGAATTGCAAGAGTTTTTTAGTCTGTATTGTTTCTTTCGCAAGACCCATTGATGATACTAATATCATATCCAAAGTATTTTTTCAAAGCTCCTATTCCCTATCACATATATTTTACATCTCAATACACAATAAGTCAAGATTATTACAGATTTTTTTAATTGAATTGCACAATCAATTATTGATTCAGATGTGCCAGCTCATCTTTCAGCTTGCCAAGAATCCGCTTTTCCAGACGTGAAATATACGACTGGCTGATTCCCAGCATATCCGCAACCTCCTTCTGGGTATGTTCTTCATATCCGAAAAGACCGAAGCGCAGAGACATGATCAGCTTTTCGCGGTTTTCCAAACGGTTTACCGCCTCGAGCAGCAGATCACATTCATTTTCCTCCTCCACGCCCACGCTTACACTGTCAGGGTCACTTCCCAGAACATCGGAAAGCAAAAGCTCATTGCCGTCCCAGTCGACGTTCAAAGGTTCGTCAATAGAGATTTCCACCTTTGCCGAACCGGTCTTGCGCAAATACATGAGTATTTCGTTCTCTATGCAGCGGGAGGCATATGTGGCAAGCTTAATGCTGCGCTCGGGTGAAAATGTGTTGACGGCCTTGACCAGTCCAATTGTTCCGATTGAAATCAGATCTTCTATGCCTACGCCGCTCGATTCAAACTTCCGCGCTATATACACAACCAGTCTGAGATTGTGGGTAATCAGCGGTTCGCGTGCGGATTGATCGCCTTCCATGATTCGGATAAATATCTTTTGCTCCTCGTCGGGCGCAAGCGGTGCGGGAAGGGTCTCGGGGCCGTTTATGTAATGTATTCCTTCCTTCGAGGCAAATACGGCGGACGTCATGCGGAGAATTTTCTCCTTAAGCAGCTTCAATTTAATCAATACTCTCATTTTGCTCTTCTCTCTCGTTAATTCTCAATGATGGCAGGGTTGATGATTCCGTCATATTCTGATTGACCCAGATCGTCTGACACCGCGATATAACATTCAATATGTCTCCGCTTCTTTCCTCCGATGATCAGATCGACACTTTCAGGCCGAAAGGCACAGAGCAATCCTTCGCCGCCAACTGCTGCATACGGAATGACCCTCAGATTTTTTGCTGTTGTGTCGCAGACCGTTTGGTCAAAAAAATGGCCGTATAATTTGTCCGCCGGAAAATCACTGGGGATTGCCTTCCCAAGAGAGTTTCGTTTGGCAACAATTACCGGCAAGCCCGAAAACGGCTCGGTGAGCAGATTGCCCGTGTCATATATCAGTCTGAGCGACCTCACCTTGCCCTGCGTGCGTATCACCGCGCTGCATTCACCCGTCCGAAGCTCCAGCCTGCGGCAAATTCTGCCCGCAACGGTTATGATCGTATAACACATCACTGTAACGGCAATGACAAATTCCGGTGACATACTGAAATACACTGTGCCGTTGCGGCAAAACATTCCTCGTGGTGCAACGGTCAGCCATAGGGCAAGCATCGCCCCTCCGAATCCGAAGGTCACGGCACATGTGACAAGTAAATACCGCACGAACACTTTCGCGCTGGACTGTCTGAATGCAATCAGAACCATTGCAGACGAGATTGCCAGCTTCAGCAGACATTCGGCAACCACATGCATCGGCGGCAGAAACAGCGTCAGCGAACAGAGCGCTCCGAATGTCGAAGCAAGACATACCCGTGTACGGCTCAGGCGCGAACGCATGATCCTGCCTACGGACAAAAGAAGAAAGTAATTGATAAAAAAATTAAGCGCGAGCAGGACGTCCGCGTATATTGTCTGCTTCAATTGTTTTGCTCTCCCTTGCTTTTTCTATTGCGCACAGAATATTATATAAGAATATTTACTGCCGATAGCGTCGGATTATGTCTAATATAAAATAAAAAAATTTTTCGCATGTCTCGCGTACTGTTTTGGAGCCTGCCGACGTATCTCCGTGCGTGCGTACCGCGCTGTCGGATTTTGTGCCAGATGAAGGGAATTTCACGCCGCCATACTTTCGTATCGCAAGTGAAATTCACAAAATATGACGCAAAATATGCAAGCGGGACGTGCGCGAAGAGATACGTCGGCAGGCTCTTAAACATTCATACAAATGTGAGCGCTGTCATATAAATACAAGGACTAAAATAGAAGGGCAGCTATATCAAGCGGACAGCTGCTATCAGGAAGGCAGAGCAAAAAATGACAAGATTTCAACCCGAAGGAAAGCTTATCAATACACAAAAAAACATAGAGGCAATGGCGTCACCCGCCGCTCTGACATGCGCTATGGAAAACGGAACCATACTGGAGGCGCGGGCCAATGTCTGCGACAGCCGACACAATCTGATCGTTGATCTCGGCTGCATGAACGGCGTTGTCCCCCGAGAGGAATGTGCTCTCGGCATTGCACAGGGAACCACCCGCGACATTGCCATCATCTCCCGTGTCGGAAAACCGATATGCTTCATCGTGACAAAAATATGCTCCGACCGTCACGGCATGCCATATGCGACGCTTTCACGGCGTGCTGTTCAGCAGGAATGTACCCAGCAGTATATTTCCGCCATGCGTCCGGGAGATGTGATTGACGGCAGAGTCACCCACCTTGAGCCCTTTGGCGCATTTGTCGATATAGGCTGCGGAATTCCATCGCTGATGAGCATTGACACCATGTCTGTATCCCGCATTTCACACCCTTCCGACCGATTCAGCGTTGGAATGGACATACGCGCGGTTGTGAGACAGAAGGAAGCCGACGGAAGAATTTCTCT
>ONYN01000267.1 GCA_900322085.1 uncultured Eubacteriales bacterium
ACTTTATCTCTTGGAGAACTGAGGTGCGCGGCGAGCAGCCTTCAAGCCGTACTTCTTTCTTTCCTTCATTCTGGGGTCTCTGGTAAGGAAGCCTGCGCTCTTGAGCATGGGACGGAGGTTCTCGGTATCGTACTGAAGCAATGCTCTTGCAATGCCGTGACGGATAGCGCCAGCCTGACCGGTAACGCCGCCGCCGCTGACGTTGCATACTACGTCAAAACGATCGGTAAGACCTGTCAGTTCGAGAGGCTGACGGACAATCACCTTGAGCGTGTCCAGACCAAAATAATCATCAATATCTCTGTTGTTAATAACAACCTTGCCTGTACCCTTGTAAAGTCTCACTCTGGCAACCGAGCTCTTTCTTCTGCCTGTGCCATAGAAAAACGGTGTCTTATCGTACATAATTCAATTATCCTCCTTCCAAAATTACATTGCCCATGTTTCAGGCTTCTGAGCCTGATGCTTGTGCTCCGCACCGGCATAGAGGTGCAATCTGGTAAGAGCAGCTCTGCCGATGGTTGTGTTGGGAACCATCCCCTTAACCGCAAGCTCCATCACCTTGGTGGGCTTGGTCTTCATCATTGTGCCGGCCTTGGTCTCCTTCAGATGGCCGATATAACCCGTATGACGATAGTAAATCTTCTTTTCAAGTTTTGCGCCAGTGAGAACAGCCTTGTCACAGTTGACAATAATAACATGATCGCCGCAGTCCACATGGGGTGCGAAGATCGGCTTGGTCTTACCTCTGAGAATGTCGGCTGCCAGCGTGGCTACGCGTCCAACGGGCTTACCTGCTGCATCGATTACATACCACTTGCGGTCAATTTCGCCGGCTTTGGGCATAAATGTTGACATAGCGTTTTCCTCCATAAAATGATCAAATGATTTCTGAACCGCAGATCATACGCATCATCTTAGCGTATTCATAAGCTCACAATGAGTATATTACCACAGATAAATCCCCTTGTCAACACTTTTTTTAAAAAATTTAATTTACAAACACCTTATCTCTTTTTTTCGCCTTTTTACTTTTGTTATCTCACTTATTCTTACTTTCTATTTTTGATTTTTTCTTATGTTGCCGGAATAATTGTTGCAAACATGACTATTGACCTTGGCCTTTAAATGTATTATAATACTTTATTATACCATTCTTTGTTTGTAAAAAATCTACGAATTTTGGAGATGAACATTATGAACCGCACCACTCCCGATGAAACTGTATTTCATACAATTCAGCACTGTATTTTGATGATTGCCGCATTTGTTTTGACAGCTTTATCTGTTGCGTCTCTCAGTTCATGTACTTCCGCGGGTGGAAGAAGGGCCTCCGATTGGAAAGGAACATGGTACCGTGAAGGAGATTCTCCCTTTTCCAGATGCTACGCCGAAATAAGCAACGTATCGGGTGAAGGTTTTGATTTTACGCTGGTCGTATATAACGGAAACAAAGCCGGCGAACTTACAAATTGTCACGCGAAATTTGAAAAGAAGATCAATGAGTACATTCCTCAGGAAACCGATTTTGATGAGGATAACGCTGCTTTTTACAAGGAGAACATCTCGTCTGACGGAGGATATGCCGCGTATTATTACGCCGAAGACCCCAGAAGCTACATAGAATTCTGCTTTGACGATTCCGAAGAAGACAAGCTGAACATTTCTTTTGTCACCACCGGAGACTATGTCGAATGGACGGCCTTTGAGGGATTTCAGGATAATTCACAGATTACCGGCATTTTTTCACACAAAGAGAGCTACATTAACAACAGCCTGTACGAAATGGGGGTTCTGAGCAAGAAGTGCGACGACAACCTACGCAAGCTTATGGGTGAAGACGTTTATTTCCGCATGCTCTGCTGCTTCCAGATTCACACTGCTGTGCGCAGCGATACCACCGGCAGCAACCTTCCTTATGAATATGGCGGCGCTGTTCACATGCACGATGGAATTGGCGGAACAATTCACTATGGTTCAATGGTCAATCAGGAATATGCCGCATGTGTGATTGAATTTGACGACGGAAGCGTCAGTGCGGCCATTTCATTTGAAAATGAATCGCCTTCCTATTACTCCAACAACTGGGTTTATGAAAAGGATCACCCTTATCCAATCATTATCTGGCTTGAGAATTATTCCGCATCATTGAACAATTAATTCTTTTATGATCATAATACTTAGTATTAAATAAACATTTTCAGTATTATAAAGTTTTATGTGAACTAATCGCTTTATTTACAATTTGTTATCCAAATCAAAAAAAAATGGACTATAATAAATATTGTCAACAGAATTGCGACAGGAGGTTATTTCATATGCCCAGAGGCAACAATAAAGATTACAGCGCCAAGATGACCGAAAATCTGAAAAAAGCACTTACAGAGATGCTGATACTGTCATTTCTCAATAAAAAAGATATGACCATCTACGAAATTCTCAACATACTAGACAAACAGAGCAACTCCATCTGCAAAATTCAGTATCCTTACGGAGTTATATACAGAATGTCCGACCGCGGCTACATAGAAATTGCCGGAAAGGCCGTTTCAGACGACCGCCGTAGAATTCACTATCGCATCACCGACCTCGGCAAGGAATATCTTACCAAAATCACCGAAGAATATCACAATTTTATTTCGGGTATGAATATGATCCTCGAATATATTGACGGTCTTGTTGATAACGGCTGAATCACTTTTTAGAGCCTGCCGACGTATCTCGGCGCGTACTGATTGCGCCCGCTGCTTTAGCAGCTGCAGATTCTTTCGCCAGATGCAGGGAATGTGCCGTAGCCATACTGTCGTATTGCCGGTCAATGCTTGCATTGACCTGGGCAAACTTCACCAAATATGACGGAAAAGATGCAAGCAAGCAGGGCGTGAAGAGATGCGTCGGCAGGCTCTTATTACGTAATGAACCGTTTTAACAAAACAGTTTCAT
>ONYN01000266.1 GCA_900322085.1 uncultured Eubacteriales bacterium
CTCCGCCCTGGACGGGCCAGGAGGAACAAGTTCCCCCAGCTTTCGCTAGCGAAAGCTAAGACTCCCCACGCTCGCATTCGCTCGCTGGTTCCGGCGCTTCGCGCTTTGATTTTTTTAAAATTGATTTCCCTGAAATGTCCGCAATGCCAAAAGCCCGGGCAAAACGGCAGCCTGCCGTTTCATCCGGGCGTAGCGATGAAAGGGATAGAATCAGTTCTGACGGTAATCAGCGAGGAATTCGCGCAGTCCCTGTGCGGCTTGCCTGAGTTCTTCCATCTGTGGCAGGTAGACGATGCGGAAGTGGTCGGGCGTTTCCCAATGAAAGCCTCCGCCGTGGGTAAGCAGAATTTTTTTCTCCTTGAGGAAGTCGAGGACAAATTTCTCATCATCGGTAATGCTGAATTTCGCTATGTCCATTTTGGGGAAGATGTAAAATGCGGCCTTCGGCTTGACAACGCTCATGCCGGGAATGTCGTTGATGGCATTGCAGATGAATTCGCGCTGTTCGTAGATTCTGCCGCCGGGAATCAGCATATCTCTGGCGGTGTAGGCGTTTTTGAGAGCAACGGGAATGAGCGATTGCGCGGGAACATTGGAGCAAAGGCGCATGGAAGAGAGCAGATTGATGCCTTCGATATAGCCCTTGACATGTGATTTCTCGCCGCAGAGAGACATCCACCCGCAGCGGTAGCCCGCGATGAGGTGCGACTTGGACAGACCGTTGAATGTGACGGAGAATATATCCGGGGCAATGGAGGAAATGGAGGTATGCTCCAGACCGTCCATGACAAGGCGGTCGTAAATCTCGTCAGAAAACACGATAAGGCCGTTTTCGCGGGCGATCTGAGCGATCTCCTCGAGCAGCTCACGCGAATAGAGCGCACCCGTGGGGTTGTTGGGGTTGATGATGACAATGCCCTTGGTGCGCGGAGTGACCTTGGAGCGGATGTCGTCGATATCGGGGAACCAGTCGGCGCTCTCATCGCATATGTAGTGAACGGCCTTGCCTCCGGCAAGCGTGACCGAAGCGGTCCACAGAGGGTAATCCGGAGCGGGGACAAGCACTTCGTCGCCGTTGTCCAGCAGACCCTGCATGGAAAGGGTGATCAGTTCGCTTGCGCCGTTGCCTGTGTAAACGTCGTTGGGAGTGACGCCTGCGATGTGTTTTACATTGACGCAGTAATCGGCAATCGCCTGTCTGGCGGAGAGCAGTCCCTTGGAGTCGGAATACCCTTCGGTGGAGGTCAGATTGGACTGCATTGTCTCGATCACTTCATCGGGGGCGCGGAAGCCGAACGGCGCGGGATTGCCTATGTTCAGCTTGAGTATTTTTTCACCCGCGGCGATCATGCGGTTAGCCTCGTCCATTACGGGGCCGCGGATATCGTAGCATACATTATCCAGCTTGTGCGATTTATGAAATGTCTTCATAACACATACCTTCCCAGATTCATTAATTTATGATATGACATACTGACCGGACTGTCTTGTCATACACATACACCGACATATAAAGTGTTCTTTAAATAATAGCACATTTGCTCTTTCAAGTCAACCGAATGTTTGACGCTTCTGTTAACAATAAATGAAAAGAATACCACATCGTGACCGACTCAGAAAAAAGGAAAATCAGGCGTCAGCGGTGTCTGGTTAAACAGATGGATGTCATTCCTGTTCCACGGCCATGGCTTTAATGGGGTCAAACCGTTCAAATGTCTTTTTAGCCTCGTCCCATAATACATCTCTGCCGGCGTCGGCCAGCTTCCTGAGAGAATCGGCTATTTCGCCGTATATTTCGGGGGCGATGTTTCCGGCAGCCTTGAGAATGGCGTTATAAGAAAGCCATTTGTTTGCATTAAGTTCGGTCAGAGTGGTGGCACCCGAGGCTTCAATCGAATCGAATACGGCCGAGACGACGGTCTTTTTCCGTTCATCGTCTAAAGAATTCAGCCAACGCCTGATGGTTTCGTCCATGAACGCGCTTGACGGTGAAAGTCTGCTGGCCGCTTCAAAGCGGTCGCGGCGCACGCGCCACATATAAAAGCCGTGCTGGGTAATTCCCTTCGCGTTGCTCTTTATCACCTTGGTTTTTACATTGCCGGAAAGCAGTATGCCAACCACCGACTCTTCGGGAATGATTTTAACCGTTCTGTCGGTGATGGCGCGGTACTGCTCCGATTCCGCCACAGTGTTGTTGAATCCGGGACCGTCATTGGAATAGACCTCAATGATACGGCTGTCCCTCAGCTTTTCATCGCAGAAGGCCGCACCGTAGACGGCCAGATTGCCGCCCTTGGAATGTCCGCCTATTCTCAGGGGGCAGACGGTGCATTTGCCCAGTCTGTCTATGTATGCCGCCGCTTCGTCCTGACCGGGAGTGCTGCTCATGAAGGTGATGTTGAAGTCCTCGCGCCAGCCGGCCAGAGTATCGTCCGTGCCGCTGAATCCGACATATGCCGTTCCGTCGCCGAGTATGAATGTAGCGCACGAGAACTGCACCTGTTCGTCCTGCGATACCCAGTGGTAATATCCTCCGACCCTGACCATTTCATAGCGTCTGCACGACACGATTTTTTTGAGCAGAATCTTGGGGTCGTTGACAATGTACGACTGATCGTAGCCAAGCGCAAGATATCGTTTGCAGAGTCTTTTGAGCGACACGCTGAATTCCAGTCTTTCGGAAACTATGTCGTGCATGTCCAGATAAGCAAGTATGGAGAACACGAGATTGTCAACCTCGTTGAACGGGCGTTCCGCAAATGTCAGGTCGCCGCGCATTTCCAGATAATCAAGAATATTCATTTTGATGTTTCCCCCCCGTTTTCCGGATTGTTTTTCGTCCCGTTTGTATCGTTTTTATTGAAAAAAAACGGAAAAAAGAATGGCCGCTTTCTCGTCAATTCAGATATTGAGAAAGCGGCGATCGGGTTGAATTTACAGACAGATTATTGAGCCGAGAGATATTCGTCAATGGCCTTGGCAGCGGTTTTGCCCGCGCCCATAGCCAGAATCACCGTTGCCGCGCCTGTAACGGCGTCGCCGCCCGCATAGACACCTTCGCGTGAGGTCAGACCGGTGGATTCCTCCACCACTATGCCGCCTTTGCGGTTGACTTCAAGACCTTCGGTGGTGGACTTGATGAGGGGATTGGGGGATGTGCCGATTGCGATGATCACGCTGTCCACGTCAAGCACGAATTCCGATCCGGGAATTTCCACGGGACTTCTTCTGCCCGAAGCGTCAGGCTCTCCCAACTCCATTCTGATACATTCGATGCCTGTGACGAAGCCGTTGCGGGGGTCGCGGCGGTCGTCGGGATTCTCGAAGCCGATGATCTTGGTGGGATTGTTGAGCAATTTGAACTCAATGCCCTCTTCCATGGCGTGTTCGACCTCTTCCTTACGTGCGGGAAGCTCTTCGAGACTGCGGCGGTAGACGATGTACACCTTTTCGGCGCCCATGCGAAGAGCCGTTCTGGCCGCGTCCATCGCGACGTTGCCGCCGCCGACTACGGCGACTCTCTTGGCATGCATAATGGGCGTGGTGGAGTTGCTCTCGTATGCCTTCATCAGATTGCTGCGGGTGAGGAATTCGTTGGCGGAATACACACCCTTGAGGCTTTCTCCGGGAATCCCCATGAATCTCGGCAGACCTGCGCCCGAGCCGATGAATACAGCCTCGAAGCCCATTTCAAACAGTTCGTCGACCGTGAGTGTCTTGCCGATGACAACATTTGTTTCAACATCCACTCCGAGAGCCTTGAGAGTGTCGACTTCCTTCTGGACAATGCTCTTGGGCAGACGGAATTCGGGAATACCGTAGACCAGAACGCCGCCCGCAAGGTGAAGCGCTTCATATACGGTGACCTTGTAGCCGAGCTTGGCGAGATCTCCGGCGCAGGTAAGGCCGGAAGGACCGGAACCGACGATGGCAACCTTGTGGCCGTTTGGCTCAGGCAGCTTGGGAGCCTCTGTGGAATGGCTGTTGTGCCAGTCGGCAACAAATCTTTCGAGACGGCCGATGCCGACCGCTTCGCCCTTGATGCCTCTGACGCACTTGCTTTCACACTGCGTTTCCTGCGGACATACTCTGCCGCACACCGCGGGCAGTGAAGAGGATTGGTTGATGACCTGATAAGCGCCCTCGAAGTCAAGTTCCCTGACCTTGGCTATGAATTCGGGAATATGTACGTTTACCGGGCATCCGCTCACGCAGGGCATATTTTTGCAGTTGAGACATCTTGCGGCCTCGTCAAGTGCCGTTGCCTCGTCATACCCGAGAGCGACCTCCTTGAAGTTTCTGCCTCTTTCAACTGGATCCTGCACCGGCATGGGATTTTTGGTGAGTGACATATTTGGCATATTGATTACATTCCTTTCAGTATTCTGGTTGGAGATTCTGTTCGTATCTTTTTATGAGTTAATGGATGTACCAGCCGCATGTCGGGCGATCGGTGAACTTTACATCGTTCCAGCTTTTGTACGATTCGGTGTCTACCCGCGGCCAGTTGGCAAAAAGGGTTTTGATTTGCGCTATTTTTCTTATGCTGTCCCCCTGACGTGCGGTGTCGTCGGAATAGGTGTCGAATACGCAGTCGGGAAGGGCTTTTTGAATGAGATAGGGTCTTGTGTCGATGAAATAGACGTCATTTGCCATGATGAGTTCCAGCTTGCTGCATCTGGCAAGCGCCGAAGCGTTTTTCACCGTACTCAGGTGTTGTATTTCAAGTATTTGCAGGTCGGACAGTGAGCTGATAGGTTCCAGATCCGTGATGCCGCTGTTGCTGCGCAGCTCCAGGAAAATCAGACCCGGCAGGGAGTAGAGAAAGCCGAGATCCTTGATATCGTAATTGTAGCTTAGTATCAGGATGGCAAGGTGAGAAAGTCCGGCAAGACAGCTTCCGTCCCTGAGACGGTTATGTCCCAGATCGAGCGCTTCCAGATCGGTGCAGTATGTCAACAGCGGCAGGAAATCCTCCTGCCCGTAAACCATGGTTTGTTCATTCCCCACCAGGGTGGAAAAGACCTTTATATCCGTCCGCACCTGCCATCGGCCGAATTCCACCAGCCAGACGATTTTTGTATCGGGGAAGGATCGGTTGAGCCTATCCATTTCTTTGTCCGGACATGCGATATCCCCCACATCAATTTTTTTCATATGGGGAAAGAAGCGCAGCTTACTGTAGAATTCAGACAGATCGTCGATTTTTTGATCGCTCAGATCAAGCGACAGCGTATCGCTGCTGATTTCCGCGCCGTAAAGCGTGCCGGAAAACAGACAGTTTGCGGCGTTTGTGTCTGATTGACGGAGCATCTGTGCGGCGTCGTAAAGCTCGTCGCACAGGGGATAGTCTCTTGCGTCGAGGAGTTGCAGACGGTCGAAATATCCGATTATGCAAAGCTCGGAAGGAGAAACGCTGTCATCAAGCCGCAGTTCCGGGGTGTCGCTCGGGAAGTACTTACCGCCGAGAGGAACGCTCCACCTGACGGTACATTCCGGCATGGCGGCGTGAATAAGGTCGTATTCCTCGCAAGTCAGACCGGTATCGGTCAGATCGGCGTATCTGAGATGGGTAAACCGCAGTATCCTGTCCGCCTGTCCGGAAATATCCCTGCCCGACAAGTCAATCTCGCTGACGTTTCTTTTTAGTCTCTGACCGCA
>ONYN01000265.1 GCA_900322085.1 uncultured Eubacteriales bacterium
TAAACATACTACTAATTCTTATGATTTGTACGGCCAACAATCCGCTTCCGTCACATATCAATTTTCAGTTAATTAACAAGAGAAAGCATTGAAACGCCGTTTTCAGTTTGGGCTTTGTAGATCCGCTGAGAGCCTATTTCGTCAGGGTTTTCAAAGGCGTCCGCGAACTGCTCCCTGAACTGATCGTCAACCCTGTACAGGAACACATAATTGTACTTTCCGTCATTCAGTATCGACTGCCACTCCGCGCAGGAAATATCCTTTGTCCATGCGTCTCCGGCATTATACGGCGTGCCTATACTCCACGGGCTTGAATCGCCGGCACCGCCGGAATTGGTGTTCACAGGGGTGATGGCGTATCGGAAAAACCAGTATTCCTGCCCGTCTGAATTCTGACAGATGAAATAGATATTGTCCTTTTTATAGTCAAAATCAAGGTTTTTTGCAGCGGAATCCCACACGGATAAAAACGCGATTCTGACTTTTTCCTCTTTGTTATATCTCATGTACTGGCGTGACAGTCCGAACACGAAGAATACGGCGCACAGCACGGCAATCGGCCGCTTCAACCGGGAAACCGCGCCCCAGAAGAAGGTCATCAGGCAGAACGCAAGAAAGACGAATGTCCCGACAAATACCGTGGAAAGGTATCGGTTGAAGGCCGCCGTGCTGACCGCGTCAGATTCGGTAAACGTGAACATATAAAGCGCCAGAAGTCCGATTGCGTAGATAACCGCGAAAACAAAACAGCCGGACAGATAAAAGGTTGCTTTTTTCGCATTTTCTCTGTTCCTGCGCTTTCTGCGGAGAATAATCAGCGAAACCGCCAGAATCGTCAGCCAGCCGATATATGTTCCGAATATGCCGATCGGCCACTCGAATATCGCTTTGAAATAATTCTTGACGGTGAGATACTGGTAGGCCTGGCCCTTCCCCTTGGCAAGCGCAAGAATATTGGACAGTGTCAGGGGCTTTGTGTTCCACGCCTTGGGCGTATGGGTGAGCTTCAAGTAAACCGACCACGAAACTTTTCCGATAAGCAGACCGGTGATTCCCGATAAGGTCAGCAGAGAAACCGGTAGCAGGGATTGACGCAATCCGGTCTGCCTGATCTCTGTCAGCTTATATCCCGCAATGATCAACAGCGCCGCAACGGCCAGAAATACGCCGATCGCCTTGATCAGGCAAAGAACGGATACGGAAAGAAATACGCTGATGTAGAAAAAAGCGTCAAATCTTTCTTCGGAAAATCCCGAAGCCAGTATGTAAGCAAACAGAATTCCGAGGATAATATCGACATAGATCGAATTGAAATAGATAAAGATATACTGCGTGAAAAGCAAAGGCACAAACATGATCAGCAGCATGGCAAAGAAAGCCTCCCGCATCTTTTTATGGGAGAAAATCTGCCTCGCCACGTTTCCGGCTCTTCTGACAATCCCCTCCTGAGCGCCGCTCCTGACGGAAAACGGGCTGTTTGCCGTATCGAAAGAGAAGAACCGGAGAAACGACGCCTGCAGGGAAATAATCAGCCAGCCCATCGCGTGATAAATGTGATTCTCACCGAGGTTCCGGCTGAATACTTTAGCGGTAAAATACTGCCACAGCGCGGTACCGGGAGGATAATCCCGGAAGGAAGTGGTGGATTCCGCGTAATTGCCGAATTTGTCAAACACAAACATGTTTTTGACTACCAGACCCCAGTGGGAAAATTCATCCCAGCCGGCGATTATTTTGTTGCAATACACAACGTATATTATCACAAACATGATCAGCCAGCAAATCAATCCGGGAGTCATGCAATACTGTCTGACAGACTGCCGAATCTTATCCATTGTTTCCTTATTCCTCCTTGCCTCATAAAGCAGGAAAAGGAGAGCCGCTGCCGATAAAACCGCAACGGCTTTGACAAACAGCACACCGACGGACAGATCATCGAACAACAGCCCCGAAAAATACACCGTCAGAATCACGGAAAAAATAACCGGAGCAATGGACTCTTCCCATTTTCTCCTGAAGAATACGGCAACACAGCCTGACACACTCACCAATATGAGCAAAAATACAAAAGCCATCAAAACCGATACAAATCCATTATCTACCATATAGCGCCTTTCCGTCCTTTGCCAGAAACTAAAGATTACAGGGTATAATATATCATACCCACAGGCGTATGTCAACAAAGGATAAACGCGGCACAGGCGGAGATGGATTGAATCATTCATCTCCGCCTGTGCCTTTATGTGAATGTTGAGGTGCAGTCTATTCTGCGTCCGGCGCCTCTATGGAGTCTGTGCGGTAGATGAATTTCACCTTTCCGCTCTCCCCCTCCGACAAGCCCGTATAACTCTTGTACGCTTCGGACACGTCGCGCAGCGCCTTGAATCTCGCGCTCAGATCACCTGCGCTGCCGCCTGACAGACTCGCCAGTTTGCCAAGACTGCCTTCCCTGAACTGCTTCATGCCGTCAGAAAGCTGCATAGCGCCGTCATTGAGCTTTGTAATTCCCTCGGTAAGCGCGTCTGTGCTGCCGTTCAGTTTGTCAAGCCCGTTGCTCAGCTGCTGCGCTCCCGACTGCAATTGCGCGGTGCCGTCATACAGCGACTTCACGCCGTTGGTGTACGCTATGATTCCCTGATA
>ONYN01000264.1 GCA_900322085.1 uncultured Eubacteriales bacterium
ACTCCCTTCAGAAAAGCGCTGCTGGAAGCCATGTATATGCTGCGTGAGGCGTTGAGAGCATGTTCGCCCGCGATGACCGATATCTTTGAATCAGTGATCTCAATATTTCCTTTCAGGATTTTTCCGGATTTTGTGGTACGTATTCCGTTTTTCTCAGCCTCCACCGACACATCGGCGCCGTCTATCAGAATACCGTCATTGCCGTGAAGTCCGTCGTCCTTAGCCTTGGCAAAGAGTTTCACTCCTGTGATTTTGAGATAATCCTTGCTGTGAATGGCGTCCTTGCAATACCCGGACACGGTAATGACGCCGCTTCCGTTGAATGTGATATCACTCATGCTGAAAATGCAGGCGTCGCAGTCTTCATTGATATACTTGCTTCCGTCGGCGAATGTGTTGACGCTGCCGGCTTCTGCTGTAATGATCAGCTTGCCGGCCGATTCCACATGGATTGCCGGAGCGGTGACAGATTTGACGTTTACTCCGCTGAGAAACAGGTGAACAACCTGCTCCTCGGCCATGATGTGAATGGTTCCGTTCATGGTTCCGCTCAGACGATAATCGCCCGCGTCAGTAATCAGAAGCTCCTCGCCTGCGCCGCCGAGGTCAATCGACTGCGCCTCTTGGGAAGACGTTCTCTTGTCCTCGCGGGTCATTTCAATGACCGGGGTGACGTTTGTCTCGGAGCTTTCCACGTCGGCGCCTCCGGGTAACAAGCTGCATCCCGACATGGTGCCGCACACCATCATCAATGCCATGATGACCGCCACAGTCTTACTCCTTTTCAAAAATGGCATTTGCCGTTACACCTCCGTTTATTTGGATTTCAATCGTTGCATCTGTCCTTCCGTCCGACCATCCCTTGAAGCTGTATCCGGGGTTAGGCGTTGCAGTGACCGTCACAGGGTATTCATAGAAATACCTGCCCGTCCAGCTGCCTTCGGAAAGATCGACGTTTGACGTGTTGACGGTAACGCTGCCCGCCATGGGATCGTTGATCGTGACGGTCAGATCGCCGGTCTGGTTTTTCAGACCGAATTCCTTGGCGATAAATCCGATCATATTGTCCGGCCTGTCCCGGAAGAAATATTCGTGGAAGCTGATATCCTCTCCGAATTGTTCAAGCAGATCAGACATGCGCTGCTCGGTGAAGTCGGTGTTGATAATATCCATAAACGACAGCACAAACTGCTTGCGGAAGTCGGAATTGGATTTAAGTGCGCAGTAGATCTTGCGTTCGTTGACAGGCGGATCCCAGTCGCAAACGATGTTGAATGTATCGAGCTGCGCGTCGGTGATGTCTTCCAGACCGTAATTGTGACGGCATCCGGCTGTCTGTAAATCCATATCGTAGAGAGCCCAGCGCCAGCGTCCGTCGCCGTAAGTGTCGTTTTCCCTGGTCACGGTGCGCCACATGGCGGTATTGGCGTACTCGGAATAGTCGGTATTTCCGAGGTAGACGTTGATGCAGATATAGTCGATATAGCTCTGGATATCCACCATTGAACCGAATTGTTCGTAATTTTCCTGTTCCGCGAGGCTGTGGCTGTCAAGAAAGGCGTTGATCTCATCAGTGGTGCCAATCTTCTGGAATTCCACGTTTTCCACACCGAATGTCTGTTTGAAGTAGGTGTCGTTGAATTTTTCCTGCATGTATGTGTCGTACCAGTATTCTCCGTTGATATATACCGTGACAGGAATACTGAGCAGAACGGCAACGTCCCTGTCGGGTACGGTAAACATGCTGAATGCGTTTTCAAAGCCGCTGCGAAGCATGACAGAATGAGTGGCTTTGCCCTTGAACAGCTGAACGGGGAAGGTGCTTCGACCGCTGTATTCCTTGCGGGCAAATACCGAGAATCGCTTGAGCGGCAGCCATCGTGTGGAACCGCCCTGAATTCTCAGGCCGCCGTCCTGGGCAAATGTCAGTTTCTTGCCGTCCTCAAAGAATTCGATATTGACGGGACATTCGGTCCCCTTGACGTCAAAATTGGCAATGGGCTGATCTCCCTTGGCGCCGTTGAGATACCATTCGTCGTATGTCTTGCCGGTGACGTATATGCCTTCTTCGCCGAAGAGATCGTTGTCATCGACGATAAGTGAAACGACAGCGGTGTCTTTGTCAAATTTTTCTCCGACAAAGTACGATGCGGAAGCCTGTTCGCTGACTGCGCCCTCCGAATCGGTGGCTACAGCGCGGAGGACAAATGCCTTTTTGACAGGATTGGTGTCTGGAGTATAATTTTTCCAGTCATAAACGATATTCTGCAATGAACGCCGCCAATTTGGTTCATCGCTTCTGTCGTAAACGTGAATCGGCTTTTTGTAGACGGGGGAGTCGGCGGTAGGCGTGCTTCCGTCGGTGGTATAGTGTATCTCGGCTCCTTCGCCTGCGGTGATGGTCACGTCAAATTCTTGGCTGTAGAATCCGGGTTCGGCGGAAAATTCCGGCTTGTTGATGATGGCCGCGGAAGCCGCGTTTGGCTCGCCCGGTGTGGGGAGCATGAAGCTCCAATCATCGGTGTTGCCTATTCTGCAATAGGAATAGTTGCCGTCGCGTGGTTTGTCGATGACCACCTGGTCTATTATGTGACCTCCGCTGTCCGAGAGAATCACCGTGCTGCCTCCGGATTTGCTCACAGAGAAAACGCTCTTTTCCAGCGGTACCAGCAGCAGTTGGCCGGCACCGACAACGCTTGTGGGCAGTTCGTATTTTTTTAGATTTTCCTCGTTGTTGCTAAGGTATATTCCGCTCAGACGGCAAGGAAAACTGCCTTCATTGATCAGCTCAATGTATCCGCCGTCCGAGACACGGCCAACCTTGGAATCACAGACCTCGGTCATCTTAATATTCTGAATTCCGCTGGCGCAAAAAGCTACGGACGCAATCATTAAAATCCCCAGCACGCTCAGGTCCAATACGGTCAGAATGCGTCTGAACCGCCGCTTTTCGGGAGGAACATACGGCTTTTCGCCCCCAAGCCTATTGATAATGGCCGAGCGTATGGAAAATCCCATGGCTGCCGCAAGAGGAATCCAAAGCAGCAGCGTACCGTAAATGTATTCGGTGCTCTGGTAGCTTAGTTTTTTGTTGACTGTCAGACTGAGCGTCCTGATGATATTCCCGTTGCCGCGGAATATCAGGTGCAGCGCCCACAGAATGGCGGCATTGCCTGCCAGACTCAAAGCCCATACCGAGAGCTTTTTGGCCGAAGCCTTCTTTTTATCATCGGGACAATAGGGAAGGTCGGCAATTGAAATAGTGATTGCCGTTACAGCCGCATAAACAGCTGCCAGACAAACAATAGCAACTATCAATGACATTGTTCACATCGCTCCCTTTCAGTTAAAATAAGCCAAATACATCCTGAGGCAAAAATAATAAATTATTTTGATGTCTCAATTAATATTATAGAAAAAATCAATAGAAAAGTCAATACGGTTGGACGTTTTTATGGCAATTTAGAGAGCTTGTATTGTATCGTCAGCAAAAAGCCGTGAACGCACGCTGTGCGTTCACGGCTGAAAAATACATTGAACCCAAGAGAGATAAGAGCATCAATATTTGAAGTCTTTAATAAAGCTGTTGATTTCATCTTTGTATTTCTGGTCTGTAGGCGGCACATAGATGAGAGTA
>ONYN01000261.1 GCA_900322085.1 uncultured Eubacteriales bacterium
TCGTCATCGGCGTCATCGCCTTTTTTGGACGAACCCGGCCCCAAACCGTACCTCTTCATGCAAAAGATGTTGCCTGCCGCCATGCCGGCGCTGAATATCACTATGGCGCCTATGATAACCGAGACAACCCTTCCGGTATTGCCCGAAACCGTACCCGGTCCCGAACGGTTGACCAGCGTGCCGTCGTTGCCGCCGACGACAAACTGCGACGATTCCTCTTCCGAAGATGTGTCGGATTCGGCAGTGTCCTGATTGATTCGGACAATCTCTATGGTCTTGTCATAAATCGGCGTCCAGATAATGGTCTTGCCCTTGCTGTTATAGGCATGGTCGATATTGGCCCTGATCTTGGTAGTGGTGTCGGGAGCGTCGTCAAGCACTATGAAATGGATCGGAACGACCTCTTTATTGCCTATCGGCGTCTGGGAGTTGGTACCCGTAGGATCCATATAGCTGAGTGTTAACTGACCCTTGGAACCTACTACGCGGTAGCCGTTCTGGTTGACAGGCGCCGCCAGTCTCAGCAGGTCTTCGTCGTATTCAATGATGATGACCATCTCTTTGTAGCCGTTGTCGCTCTTGGTGAGAATCTCCAGATCAACCTCACAGTCGCTGCCGTTGGTGACGCTGTCCTCCGGAGGAACAATGGTGATATCCAGATCGACCGCGGCATATGCTGTTATGCCGGAAAATGCCCCGAAGCAGGTGCTGAGAAGCATGACCGTAAACAGCACTCTGACAAATTTCTTTCTGAATCTGTTGACATTCAATTTAAAAAGTCCCCTTATAAATTCCACTTTGCAAATAAGAAACAGTTATCCACAAAAATGATGGCTTACAAAATATCAGGCAAGAAATTCCTTGACTACAGCTGCCAATTCGTCGGCGATGCGGAGAATCTGCTGCTCATTCTCGCCCTCGGTCATCACGCGGATCAGCGGCTCTGTGCCGGATTCGCGCACTATGATTCTTCCGCTGTCGCCCAGCGCGGACTCCCCCTCCTTGATGGCTTCGCTCAGAGGAACGCAGCTCTTCCAGCCCTTTTTACCCTCGGGAGTGACTCTGACATTCACCATTGTCTGTGGATAGGGCTTTACCAGGCCGGTGAATTCGCTGAATTTTTTGCCGCTGCGTCTGAGCAGTCCGCAAATCTGCACGGCTGTGAGCTGTCCGTCACCCGTAGTGCAGTGGTCGAGGAATATCACATGTCCCGACTGCTCGCCGCCGAGGTTGTAGCCGTTTTTGAGCATTTCCTCCAGCACATATCTGTCGCCCACCTTAGCGGCGATGAAGTTCATTCCACGGTCGCGGCAGAATTTATGGAAGCCCATGTTGGTAAGTATTGTGCCGACTACGGCATTGCCCTTGAGCGCACCGCGTTCCTTCATATCCTCCGCCATAAGCGCGAGAATGTAATCGCCGTCCACCAGGTCGCCGTTGTTATCGACGGCAAGGCACCTGTCGGCGTCGCCGTCAAAGGCAAAGCCCGCGTCATATCCGCCTTCGCGCACAATCTTCTGAAGATTGCCTATGTGGGTGGAACCGCAGTTGTCGTTGATATTTACGCCGTCGGGTTCGCTACAGAATATGTCAAAATCCGCTCCCAGCTCTGTGAAGAGCTTACGGGCGGTGGCAGACGCGCTGCCGTTGGCGCAATCGAGAGCTATGCGCAGTCCGTCAAACTTTACGTCCACCGAAGAAGCGACGTGCTTTACATATTCGTCCACCGTGTCGGTCTTGACCGTGACTCTGCCCACTTCGCCGCCGATAGGGGCAGGAATTTCTCTTGCGCCGTCCAGCACAATGGCTTCTATCTTTTCCTCAACCGCGTCGGGCAGCTTGTAGCCCGTGGAGGAGAATATCTTGATTCCGTTGTATTCGCAGGGATTGTGAGAGGCGGAAATCATAATTCCCGCGTCGGCACTGTGCCCCGTCACCATGCAGGCCACCGCAGGCGTCGGCACCACGCCAAGAAGCACCACATCCGCTCCCACTGAGCAAAGACCCGCCACCAGCGCGCCTTCCAGCATGGCGCCCGAAGCGCGGGTGTCCTTGCCGATCATAAAGACAGGGCGTCTGCCGCCGTTGCCCTCTGAAATAACCAGTGCTGCCGCACGTCCTATCTGCATGGCAAGCTCACACGTCAACTCGGTATTGGCCACACCTCTTGCGCCGTCTGTTCCAAACAGTCTTCCCATATCTACATAAACCTCCGATGAAATCTTTTGCATAAAATGCTTTATTTTATTATTATAACATACATTTATCAAATCGACAAGTGCCGCAGTCAATATTTCTAAAATTTTTACCGCTTTGCCGTTTTTTCCTTTTTTATCTATTTATCGCTTTTCACACTTCGTCACAGAATAAAGAATTTGAACTAAGTTTACATATTCGTAATAAAGCTGCCCTAAAACTGTGCCATAATGTTTTATATAATGTAAATGAAGGAGCAGTATCGTGTTCGGTTATGTGCGCATCTTTAAACCTCAAATGAGAATATGCGAATACGAGACATACCGCTCTGTGTACTGCACCCTGTGCAGGCATCTTGGCAGACAGATGGGTCCGCTGTCGCGTCTGCTGCTCAATTACGATTATACCTTTATGGCTATGCTGATGATCGCCCTCAGCGGTGAAAAGCCGGCCTTCGCCCCCGGAAGGTGCGCTGTCAATCCGTTGAAGAAAAGCGGCGTCTGCACCACGCACGACCGCGCATTTGAATACACCTCTGCCCTTACCGCGATCATGTTTTACTACAAGCTCAGGGACAATATCAGGGACTCCTCTCGCGGCAAAAGGCTGCTGTGGCACATGCTGATGCCATACGCCTCCCGTGTGAGGGGCAAGGCAAAAAAGCTGTATCCCGAAGAAGACGCTCTGGTCAGCGATTACATAACGAGACAATTCGACGCGGAAAGCAAGGCATTAACCAGCGGAGAAGTGATCATTGACGAGCTGTGTCAACCGACCGCCGATGTGATTTCGGCATTTGCCGTCAGACTGTCGGACAAAGAAAGCGACAAAGTCATCTTAAAACACTTCGGATATTTCCTCGGGCGATGGATTTACATGATTGACGCGCTCGATGATCTCGGCGACGACCTCAGAGACGGTTCATTCAATCCCCTCGCGCTGGAATGGGGACTGACCGCCGACGACGCCGTCAATCAAACCGACCGCTGGGAAGAGGCCAGATGCCGCGGCAACGACAGTCTGAATATGTCCGCCGCGGAAGCGGTCAAATATTACGAACTGCTTGATATGGGCGATTTCAAGCCCATCACCGATAATATCATGTACCTCGGGATTTCCGAGGCACAGAGAAGCGCACTGTTTCCGCCTGCCAAAAAAAGGCGCAGACGTTCAGATAAGAATCAAACAGATACAGGAGTTGAAGAAAATGAATGATCCATATTCCGTATTGGGAATTTCTCCCAACGCCTCGGATGATGAGGTAAAAACCGCATACAGAAATCTTGCAAAGAAGTATCACCCTGACAATTACGCCAATGCTCCGGACGTTGCCGAGCTTGCCGCGGAAAAGATGTCCCAGGTCAACGAGGCCTATGACGCCATCGTCACCGCGCGCAGAAACGGAACGCCCGTCGGAGGCTCTTCGACTAACGCCGGCACAAGCTCCGGGGCAGGCAACACCAATGACTACGGCTCTTTCTCGGGTACGCAGCACACTGATTTTGCCGACGTCCGCAACCTTTTCAGCGCCGGAAGGATTACCGACGCCGAAATGGTGCTTGACGGCGTGCCGAATTCCCGCAGAAATGCCGAATGGTACTTCCTCAAGGGCAGCGTGCTGTATCGCAGAGGCTGGATTGACCAGGCGTATGCCTATTTCCAGACTGCCGTCAACAAGGCTCCGAACAATGCCGAATACCGCGCCGCGTACACGCAGGTGTCACAGCAGCGCACCGGCAGAACCGCCGGCTACAATTACAACGGCTCACGCGGCAATTCCTCCTGCGGAAGCGGTTGCGGTCCCTGCTCGACCTGCATGGGATTGCTCTGTGCCGACTCCTGCTGCGAATGTTTCGGCGGCGATCTTATCACCTGTTGCTGAAAGCTGACAAATATACATGACAACTGTCAAGGCAGCACCGCGGGCTACCGTCCGGTGCTGCCTTATTTATGAGAGTCGAAAGAGGTAATCAATATGAATACAGGCTCCGTTTCCTCCAAAATCGCGCTGTGCGGGATACTGACCGCTCTGAGTGTCGCTGCCATGATCATCGCGGGATTGATGGGCATATTGACCTACGCCGCGCCCATGATAGCAGGGGGACTTCTCATCGCGCCGGTCAAACAGTACGGCACACGGACGGCGCTCACTATGTTCGCGGCGGTGTCGCTGCTCGGTCTGATGCTCATACCCGACAAGGAAATGGCGCTGTTTTATCTGCTGCTCTTCGGGCATTATCCCATCATTCAGCCCATGCTCAACCGCATCAGCAAAAAGCCAGCCAGGGTACTGCTGAAAGCCCTTGTTTTCAATGGCGGCGCGGTGATTTCGGTGCTGCTGGCAGAGTTGATCTTTGCTATCCCGGTTTTTGACTCCGACAAGCCGGTGTGGCTGCTGGCCGCGGCATATCTGCTGGCCGCCAATATCTGCTTTGCCTTGTATGACAGCGCGTTGCTTGGCTTTTATACCTTCTACGACGTGAAGCTTGGGCCGATTCTCAACAAGCTTTTCAGATTGTGACCATTCTGCTGAAAAAAAACAGCGGACGGATTGGCACCGGTTTACCGGGCAAATCCGTCCGCTTATTGTTTTATTGCTCGTATTTTTTCTTGACTTCGTCGTATTTGATAAGATAGCTCAATCCCTTGGCGGAAATGGAACCGCTTACACGGAGCCGTCTGAGCTGAAGCGGATCGTTACCGCGCTTCACCACTCCGTAAGCGGTGGTGAACGCCAGACGGAATCCGGCTTGCTTGAGTATTTCCTTTGAGTGACCGCCATAAGTGCCGTAGGGATAGGCAAAATACTGGGAGCCGCCGAGCTTCTTTTGGGATTTAGTCAGATCCTTCACGCCATACTCGACTGAAACGCCCTGCATCATTCCGCGGTTTGTGGGGACTCCGCCGCTTTCGACCGTTCCCTTGTGCATATCGTGGGTGTGTGAATGAAGCTCGATATTAGGCAGCGTCAGCTTATAGGGCAGATTCTTGCGCCACGCCGTGATGACAAACGAGGTCGCCACAAATCCGTATTTGTGAAGCTCCGGCTGAAGCAGCTCAAAGAAATTATCCTGTCCGTCGTCGGATGTGAGCAGTATGCACTTGGCGGGGATTTCGATATTTCCCTCCAGCCATTCGTACAGCTCGTCCATTGTGAGAGTGACATATCCGTTCTCCCAAAGCCACTGAAGCTGCGCTCTCACCGACTGAATGGAATGGCTGTTGGTTCCCTTGGTAGGTTTCTCCTTATCAGCGTCGTAGAAAAAATGGTACATCATCACAGGCACAAAATCCGCTTTCGGTCCGTCATAATGACGGAAACGCTCTACATATTCCGGTTCGCGCGGCACAAAATCCGAGTCAAACGCAGAATGTGCCATAGATATATCCGAGCCTGAAACAATGCCGCAGCAAAGCCGCTCCATTCTGTCGACAGCGGCACAGGCGTCCGAGATGCTGACAGTGTTTGTCCCTATGGACGAAGCCGAAACTTCCGATGCGCACAGCACTGCGCATATGGCGAAGATCGCCGCCGCAAGGGTAATGGCCGTTAAGAAAGCCGCAGGTTTTTTGTTCATTGAAATTGATCCCCCTTACCACATGTGAAAAAATATTTACAAAACAAATCCTCCGTTGGGGCAGAGTACCTGTCCCGTGATGAAGGAAGCGTCATCCGACGCAAGAAAGTATATGGCACGCGCCACTTCATCGGGGCGGCCTAAACGCATCAGCGGCGTGCATTCGGCAAGTTCTCTCAGGTCGTCCTCGCTCAGATGCGAATTCATGTCGGTGTCGATCACTCCGGGTGCCACACAGTTGACGCGGATCCCGCTCGGCCCCAATTCCTGCGCCAGCGCCTTGGTCATGCCGATGACAGCCGCCTTTGTCGCGGAATAAAGCACTTCGCACGACGCTCCGACCTGTCCCCACATAGACGAAATATTGATTATGCAGCCGCCGTGCTGGCGCAACATATGGGGAATGGCGGCTTTGGAGCAGAGAAACACCCCGTCCACATTGACGGCGAATGCCCTGCGCCATTCATCATCATCTATGTCGGTGAAAAGGCTCTGTCGTGCCACCGCCGCATTGTTAATCAGAATATCCACGCCGCCGAGCTGTTCATTGATATGGCGGAACATCCCGGCCACCTCTTCCGGCTGCGAAATGTCGGCCTGCACCGCCATTGCGATTCCGCCGGCAGCGTTTATTTGGCGTGCCGCGTCAAGCGCCGCTTCGCGGCTGCGGTTGTAATTCAGCACCGTAGGGTGTCCTTTTGCCGCAAACAGACGCGCCGTTGCCAGTCCGATTCCACGCGATGCGCCTGTGACAAGAACGGTTTGTTTCATTTGCACCACTCCTTCGGTTCCCGGATTTTGGCTGAGGTTGATGGGTAACATTCATCAGTTTTTTTTAAATCTGAAATCTATTTTTTTGAATCGACCGAAAAAACGCTCGCGATCAAACCCTTCAGGTTCCATGCGGCGGCACATCAGACTCATTGTCCAGATGTCCTCCGCAACGCCGTCGGTCACAACGCCGTCGCTTGTGTATGCAATCTTGACAAACCCCAGCCGCGTGTATGTGCGGATGGCATTGTAATTGGAAGCCCGCACTTCAAGGCGGATCTCGTTGAATCCCCGTTTTCCGGCGTCGCCCATTGTCACGGTCATCAGGCGTGAACCCCAGCCCATTCCCCTGTATCGCTTCGCTATGCCTACCCCGAGAAATCCCACGTCGTCCGGTTCTCCGCTGCGGCGGACTATGTCGCACCAGCCCACCGCCCTGCCGTCGGGAGCAATCAGCAGAAACTGCGGATATCCGCATTCACGGCACACCTTGATAAACCGGAGAATGTCCTCTATCGGATATCCTCCCGAAATCGACAGGAATTTGCCTTCCCGCGCGACTTCATCAAAGGTCTCGCAGTAGGAAACCGCGTATTTCTCGGAGGAACGCACGATCTTAAGCTCGTCCATACCGCATTCACCGTCAGTCGGCAAGAGCGGCCTGCATCATAATGGCACATTCCAGACGCTTCTTTTCCATCTCGCAGTAGAGGCTGTAGGGTTCCAGAATGTCGCCGTTCTTTTCGTTGTTGATGGCGTTGCAGCCTCCGCTGCAATAGAATCTTGCCCAGCAGTCGCGGCACTTGCGCTTGTTGTAAATGGTGGTGCGGGCAAATTTTTTCTTGATGTCAGTGTTGAATGTGCCGTCATGGAGATTGCCCATCTTCCACTCATCGTGTCCCACAAACTGGTGACAGGGGAAGATATCTCCCTGCGGCGTAATTGCGACGTACTCATTGCCGCAGCTGCACCCCCTCAGACGGCGTATCGCACAGGGTCCCTGATTCAGGTCAATCATAAAGTGGAAGAAATTGATCTTCTCCCCCGCCTTTTTCATCTCAATGAGCCTGCTTGCGAGAGTCTCGTATTCCTCAAATATCCTCGGCAGGTCCGACTCCTGAATGGAAAAATCCAGCTTGGGGTCGGATACAACCGGTTCCTCCGAGAGCTGGTCGAAGCCCTGCTCATAAAGATACATGATGTCGTTTGTGAAGTCGAGATTGTAACGCGTGTAGGTGGCGCGGGCATAATAATCCTTATCCCCGCGCTGAGCGACCAGCTTCTTGAATTTGGGCAGAATTCTGTCGTGGCATCCCTTACCGCCCCAGTCCAGACGCAGGCGATCGTTGACCTCCTTGCGACCGTCAATGGAAAGCACGCAGTTGTGCATCTCCCGGTTGATGAAGTCGATCTTGTCGTCGTCGAGCAGCAGTCCGTTGGTGGTGATGGTGAAGCGGAATCTTTTTCCGAACTCCGCCTCTTTTCCTCTGGCATACTCTACGGTTTTTTTGACCACATCGAAGTTCATCAGCGGCTCGCCGCCGAAGAAATCGACCTCCAGATTGCGGCGGCCGACCGATTTTTCTATGAGAAAATCAATGGCCTTGCGTGCGGTTTCTTCGCTCATCAGGCAGCGTTCGCCGCCGAAGCCGCCCTTGCTTGCAAAGCAGTATTCGCAGGCCAGATTGCAGTCGTGGCTTATGTTCAGGCACATGGATTTCACCGAGGCATTTATCATCATGTCGGCAAATTGCTCGTAATCGTCGGGGGCATGAAGCTGCCCCATATCATACGCTTCAAAAAGCTCGGCGTACGCGGAATCTATATCCTCACGGCTGTAACCGCTCAGTGCTTCATAAGCCTCGGCGGGAGTCTGATTGGTCATTCCTTCGCCTGTGAAGTCCACCAGCTTGTAGGTGAGATCGTCCACTACATGCACCGCGCCGCTATACACGTCGAGAATGATGTTGTAGCCGCCTAAACTGTATTTATGTATCATCTTGAAATATCCTTCCGTCGCGCAAAAAATATCAGGCTGCCGTTCCGGTGAAACAGCCTTCGATAAGGAACGGTTCAAAAATAATCTGTACAATCCGGCTGGTCTTTTTCGTCTATGACTTCGTTGTCAAAGCCGAAAAATCCTGCGCCATCTTTGTACATCTTATTTCTTCACAGCTCCTAAAGAATACAAAGCCGCCGGATCACGAGGATCCGGCAGCCTTGTAAACCCCTGCGAACAAAATCGCCGGATTTCGTTCCACACAGAAAATACGTCAAAAATTACTTCTCGCACTTCTGATTTGCAACTGTGCAGGAAGTCTTGCATGCCGACTGGCAGGAAGCCTGGCACTCGCCGCAGCCGCCTTTGACAGCGCTTTCCTTGAGATTAGCCTTGTTGAGAGTCTTGATGTGCTTTTCCATGCATTATACCTCCAATCGTTTAACGAATAAGGATATTATATCAAATATTTTCTATGATTTCAACCTATAAATACATAAATTTACACTTTTCATTTTTTACTCTTTTATACAGATTGATGTCACCTTGCGTATTTCCTGCGAGGCTGCGCGCGGCCGGAGCCAAGTCTGCCTCCGCAGCCTCCCGCAAGCAGCAGAAGTATCAGCTTGACTGCAACCAGAATACTGAACGCCTTTTCGTCCATCGCAATGCCGATGATCCATGCGCCCAGGAACACCGCAAGTCCTATTGCAAGGCCGTAAAACAGACCCTTTTCACGCGACAGTGACCCGCAGATATATCCCCCCGCAAAGCAGCCAAGCATCAGCGATACCAGCGACAGCGGAATGATCGCCGATGAAACAATGGACTTCATCACCACAAACACCAACGCAAAAAGCATGACAAACGCCATTGCCACCACAAGTGCCGTGATAAGTCCGATAAGAAACGGCTTGGCAACCTTGAACGCGGAATTGCCGCATCCTCCGTATTTGGAGCATCTGCCTTTTCTTGATTTTGCACGAGTCATAAAAAAACCTCCCGAATCCTTGATAAAGTGACTGATAAATAGATACTCAAGGATCCGGGAGATTATGCATTATGTTTGTTTGATAAAGAAATTACTTTTTGAGGAAACTGAAAAGACCCTTCTTCTCGCTGCCTTCCTTCTTTTCCTCTGCCTTCTGGGCATTGCGGCGGGTTTCGTTGCTGCCGATGGCCCACTTTTTGATCTTGACTTTGTTGCGGTCCGCTCCGGTTTCGATAACAATGTCGTCGTCCTTAATGCTGACCACTCTGCCGATAATGCCGCCGATGGTCACAATCGTGTCGCCCACTTCGAGAGTGTTTCTCATTTCCTCTTCCTTTTTCTTCTGCTTGGACTGAGGTCTGATGAGAATGAAGTAGAACACAGCTATAATAACGCCGTAAAGAAGAATCATTGTTACCATGCTGCCGCCTGTGCCGCCAGTGGCACTGAAGCCTATAAGATTCATGTTGAGTTACCTCCAGATTTAAAAATATATTCCATTATAACAACATTTGAGCAAAAGTGCAAGTCAATTTTTGATTTATAACGGTTCAAATGTAAATATTCCGTAAACGTCAGCAGGCTCTTACAGCCGTCTGCCGAGAATTTCCCTCTGCTCACGGTAGAATGACTCGTAACGTCCTTCAGAAAGCGCCTGGCGTATCTTTTCCATCAGGGTGTTGTAGAAATAGAGATTATGCATGACCGTCAGCCGCATGGCGAGCATTTCTCCGCTCTTGATGAGGTGGTGAATGTACGCTCTCGAATGTCTGCGGCAGGTCGGGCAGTCGCAGGCTTCGTCCAGCGGACGCTGGTCCAGACGGTACTTTGCGTTGTTCATATTGATGACGCCCTGAGAGGTAAAAATATGGCCGTGGCGCGCGTTTCGGCTGGGCATGACGCAGTCGAAAAGGTCGACCCCGCGGTACACCGCTTCCAGTATGTTGACCGGAGTGCCGACTCCCATCAGATAGCGCGGCTTGTCGGTCGGCATAAATGGCTCCACCGTTTCAATGATATCGTACATCACCTCGGCAGGCTCCCCGACGGCAAGGCCGCCTATCGCGTAGCCGCTTAAATCAAGCTCCGAAATCTCCTTCATGTTGTCGACGCGGATATCCTTATAAGTGCCGCCCTGATTGATTCCGAAGAGCATCTGATTTTTGTTGATGGTGGTTTCCAGCCGGTTGAGCCGCTCCATTTCCGCCTTGCAGCGCCTGAGCCAGCGGATGGTCCGGTCGGAGCTTTTTTTGACGTAGTCATAGGGCGAGGGATTCTCCACACATTCGTCAAACGCCATTGCGATGGTCGAGGCCAGATGGGACTGTATCTGCATGCTCTCTTCGGGACCCATGAATATTTTGTGGCCGTCTATGTGGGAACGGAAATTGACCCCTTCCTCGGTGATCTTGCGAAGCTGTGAAAGCGAAAACACCTGAAATCCCCCGCTGTCGGTGAGAATCGGGCCGTCCCAGCCGGTGAATTGATGCAGACCGCCCAGCGTGTGGACATTCTGATCTCCCGGGCGCAGGTGGAGATGATATGTGTTGCAGAGCTGCACCTGACAGCGCAGTTCCTTGAGGTCGTATGCCGACACGGCGCCGCGGATGGCGCCTGTGGTGGCCACATTCATAAATGCCGGCATATGCACCGTGCCGTGAACGGTTTCAAAATCGCCAAGTCGGGCGTGTCCTTCCTGTTGGATGAGTTTGTACAATTGAGTTCCTCCTCGTTTTGTATTCATTCGGGCATATCATGCCTATACTATCATCATCGCGTCGCCAAAGGAAAAAAATCTGTATTTTTCATCGACGGCAACTCTATAAGCGTTCATCACATTCTCGAAACCCGCAAATGCTGACACCAGCATGATGAGGGTGCTCTCCGGCAGGTGGAAATTGGTGATCAACCCGTCAATCACCTTGAACCTGTAGCCGGGATATATAAAAATCTGCGTCCAGCCGTCGTCCGGCTGAATCATTCCGTCGATCACCGGGCAGGATTCCAGCGTGCGGCAGCTTGTGGTGCCGACCGAAATCACCCTTCCTCCGCTCCGGTGGGTTTCGTTGATGAGGTCGGCGGTTTCCTTGGGCAGACAGTAATGCTCGGAATGCATCACATGATTGTTCACATCGTCCACCTTGACAGGGCGGAATGTTCCCAGTCCCACATGAAGTGTGACAGTGCCGATTTTTACCCCTTTGGCGCGGATCTTGTCGAGCAGTTCGTTTGTAAAGTGCAGTCCGGCGGTAGGAGCGGCTGCGGAACCCAGTTCACGGGAATACACCGTCTGATACCGCTCCTTGTCCTCCAGTTTTTCTGTGATATAGGGAGGAAGCGGCATCTGTCCTATGCGGTCAAGCACCGAGAAGAATTCATCCTGACAATCAAAGCGTACTATCCTGTTGCCGTCGTCCAGCACTTCGATGACCTCTCCGGTCATCAGTCCCTCTCCGAATACAAATCGTGTGCCAGTCTTGGCCCGCTTGCCCGGTTTTGTCAGACATTCCCACACCTTCTGCTCCCTTTGGGTGAGAAGCAGGAATTCGTTGACCGAATCGCCGCCCTCCTTCACGCCGAATATTCTGGCGGGCAGCACGCGGGAATCATTGACTATCAGGCAGTCTCCGGGATTCAGAAAATCAATCACGTCGCGGAATATTTTATGTTGCAGCGCGCCGCTCTGTCTGTCCATTATCATCAACCGGGAGGAATCTCTCGGCTCGACAGGATGCTGCGCGATAAGCGCCTGCGGCAGGTCGTAATAAAAATCGGAAGTTTTCATGTATCGGTCATTCCTTTTTGTTCAAAGTTGCATGCACAAGTCGCGTTGCGCCGGCATATTTTATGTAAAGAGATGTAAAAACAGGCAAAAACGGCGAATTGCCGCAAAACCCTTGACATTTGGCAATTATGCGCTATAATAAATGCAAGATGATAATTGAAAAACAGAATTTCTGATAGAGGTGCGGCATTCAAATGAGTAGCTCCGACCGAGGCAGCCATTGCCGTCGGCAGGTCGGGGGGAAAGGTTATGCCGCCGAAGGGCTTGTCCGTATATGGCAGGGCATGCGCCTGGGTGTGCGGTCAACAGCCGTACAACTGTCATCATGCGTGATGGAGTGCTATCTCATTATGATATGAATCGTCCGTGCCGGCCTTTTATTGGGTTCGGTATGCGTCAGCAAACAGCGGGCGATTAATATTATAGCGCATTGATGACCGGTAATCAACCGGTTTTTTTGTTATTTTTTTATCAGCACTACATTTTATTCTTTTTTGGAGGTCTGTCAATTATGAAACAGTCTTACAACGTAGGTATCATCGGCGCCACAGGTATGGTGGGTCAGAGATTCGCAACCCTGCTCTCGGGACATCCGTGGTTCAAGGTAACTGCCCTGGCGGCAAGCGCCCGTTCCGCAGGCAAGACTTACAAGGAGGCTGTCGGCTCCCGCTGGAAACTTGCCACCCCCATGCCGTCCGAAATGGAGGACATGATGATACTCGACGCTGACGCCGATATCGAAAAGATCACATCACAGGTAGATTTCGTTTTCTGTGCAGTCGACATGAAAAAGGACGAAATCAGAGCTTTGGAGGAAAAATACGCAAAGCATGAGTGTCCCGTTATGTCCAACAACAGCGCCAACCGCTTCACCGAGGATGTTCCCATGATCATCCCCGAAATCAACGCCGACCATTCACAGATCATCGAAGCACAGCGCAAGCGTCTTGGCACCAAACGCGGCTTTATTTCGGTCAAATCCAACTGCTCCATACAAAGCTATGTTCCCGCCCTCACTCCCCTGCTTGAGTACGGCGTTCAGGACGTTCTCGCCTGCACCTATCAGGCTATCTCCGGCGCCGGCAAAAATTTCGAGACCTGGCCTGAAATGGTCGACAACCTCATCCCCTTCATCGGCGGCGAAGAGGAAAAGTCCGAGAAGGAACCTCTCAAGGTCTGGGGCAAATACGAAGACGGCAAGATCACGCTGCGCGACGACATCCGCATCACCACACAGTGCCTGAGAGTGCCTGTCTCCGACGGTCACACCGCCGCTGTCTTCGTCCGCTTCAAAAACAAACCCACCATCGAAGAAATCAAGGCAAAATGGGCTGCCTTCGCCGGCGAACCCCAGAAGCTCGGTCTGCCCAGCGCGCCCAAGCAGTTCATTCACTACTTCGAGGAGGACAACAGACCTCAGGCTAAACTCGACCGCAATCTCGAAGGCGGCATGGCTGTCAGCTGCGGCCGTCTGCGTGAGGACACTCAGTACGACTACAAATTCGTCTGCCTTTCCCACAACACCCTCCGCGGAGCTGCCGGCGGCGCTGTCCTGATGGCCGAACTTCTCTGCGCACAGGGATGGCTTGACTGAAGCGCTCGCGTTCGCTCGCTTAGAGAATAGATAATAGAGAATAAATAATAGATAATAATTTCGGAGCGCTTCGCGCTGAATAAAGAAATTCACTTTACTGGTTGTTCGGAATACCATATTTAATATAAGGCTTTTTCAATAAAAAACGAAAGAAGGACTGTCGCTTGAAGAACACAATTTTTACCGGCGCTGGCGTTGCCATTGTCACTCCCATGAACGAGGACGGCTCTGTCAATTACGAAGCTTACGCCGATCTCATTGATTTCCAGATTGAAAACAAGGTCGATGCTATCATCTCCTGCGGCACTACCGGCGAATCCTCCACGCTCAGTGATGAGGAACACCGCGAGGTTATCAGATTTGCCATCGAGCATACCGCCGGCAGAGTCCCCGTCATCGCGGGTACCGGCAGCAACGACACCAAGTACGCCATTGAGCTTTCCAAGTCCGCCGAGGAAATGGGTGCGGACGGACTGCTTCTGGTAACTCCCTATTACAACAAGACCTCCCAGCGCGGACTCGTTGCCCACTTCGGTATGATCTCCGAGAGTGTCAAAACGCCCATCATTCTCTACTCCGTTCAGAGCAGAACCGGCGTGAACATTGCGCCTGAAACCGCCTATGAGCTTTCCAAGTACGACAACATCGCCGCCATCAAGGAGGCAAGCGGCAATATCTCGCAGGTTGCCAAGATCCGCGCGCTTTGCGGCGACAATCTCGACGTATATTCCGGCAACGACGACCAGATCGTTCCGCTGCTTTCCCTGGGAGGCAAGGGCGTCATTTCGGTACTTGCCAACGTCGCTCCCGAGGTTACTCACAACATCTGCCAGTACTACTTTGACGGTAAGGTCGCCGAAAGTGCGGCTCTTCAGCTCGAATACCTCGACCTCTGCAACGACCTCTTTATCGACGTCAACCCCATTCCTGTCAAGGAAGCCCTCAA